>JAPPLJ010000036.1 GCA_028819475.1 Rhodospirillaceae bacterium | reverse complement strand
GGCGCGGCGGGCCCGGTCCGCGGTCCGGCGCTTTGCGGCGCAATTGCCGCAGACCTTGAGGCCGTGCTCGGGGGCAGCCTTGCCGCACGATGTGCATGTCCCGCTCGCGATGCGCTCGGCGTAGCGCCGGCGCAGGCGGGCGTTGGCGCGCTCCTTGGCGGCGCCGGTGCCGGGCATGACGGCGCCCCGGCTCAGCGGGCGTGGCGGACGGCCGCCAGCCCGCTGGCGCGCAAGCCCCAGAACTGGAGCCCGGAGGCCTTCAGATCGAGGGCGGTGCAGACGATGATCTCGTCGCGTCCGGGCCGGAACCTGCCGACCTCGGCCGCGCTGGCGATGGTGCGCTTCGGCCTGCGCCCCTTGATCTTCGACTGTCCGGCGTCGACCGGGTCGATCCGCCCGTCGGGCCGGGCGCGGAAACGCTCGACCGCGTAGCGCTCCCCGTCGAGCCCGCGCCCGAATACGTGAACCAGGTAGGTCTGCGCGCTGCGCTGCGACGGCCGGCGTATCGGCATGGCCTGCCTCCCCTTCCCGTGCGATGGCGAAGGCCGGGGGCTCCCTCCGCGGCGCCGCCCGGCCGCGCTCTCCCGGCCAGGCTCCGGCTTCCGCCGGCGCCGGGACGGGACCGGGGCGAAGGGGACCGGATCGGGCCGACGGACGGCGGGCCGGCGGCGCAGCGGGAAACGGCCCCGGCGCACCTGCCGCCGGCTCACCAGGGCGGCGCCGTAATCGTGGACATGAGGCTGGCGTCGCACAGCACCTCGACCTGGTCGGGCGCCAGCTTCTCGAAGGCGAGGCAGAGCGCGACCTCGGCTTCGCTGTCGAACGGACCGTGCTCCCGGCCGGTGGCGATCTCGATCACCGTCCAGGTCGGGTCCCAGAGCGGGATGCCGCGGAACGCCCCCGAACTCTCCCGGTGCTTGCGCGAACAGGGCTCGCAGCGCGCCATCCCCGGCGCCGGCGCGTTGCACTGGACGCAGCGGCCCTTCGCCCTTCGCTCGGCATAGCGCCGGCGCCGGGCGGCGTATTCCGCCTCGCGGTCGCGCCGTTCGGCCTTGGCGACGGCGCAGGGCGCGCAATAGGCCGTGCCGCCGAAGGTAGGGGTCTTGCACCTGACGCAGACCCCGGCGGCCCGGCGGGCGTCGTAGCGGGCGCAGGCGGCCTCGCAGCAGGCCCGGCACTCGGCCGCCCCGTCGGCCGGCTTGCCGCATGACGTGCAATCGCCCCGGGCCCGCCGTTCGGCATAGCGCCGGCGGTCGGCCTCGCGCTTGGCCTCGCGGTTCCGGCGCCGGGACCGGGTCCCGGCGCAGGGCTCGCAATAGGCCTTGCCGCCGGGCGCGGGCGTCGCGCAGTTGACGCACAGGCCGGCGGCGCGGCGTTCGGCATGGCGATCGCGCTTCGCCTGCCGCCTGTTCTCGCGGCACGGCTCGCACAGCGCCCGGCCCTGCGCGGGCGGGACATGGCCGCAGCGGATGCACAGGCCGGCCTCCTTGCGGGCTTCGCTGCGCCGGCGGCTGCGCTTGCGGCCGGCCCGGCGCCGCGCTTCCGGATCGCGGCCGCCATAGGGGACGCCCCCAACCTTGGCCCGCTCGTGACGGGCGCGGTCCCGCGCGCGGTGCTGCTCGGCGCAGGGCTCGCAGGTCGTGCGTTCGGGGCGCGCGGGAGCCTTGCCGCACCTGGTGCAGATGCCTTCGGCCTTGCGCGCGGCGTGCTCGCGGCGGCGGCGCGCGCGCTCGTAGGCCTTCGCGTCGTCGGGATTTCTCCGCGGCTTGCCCGCTGCGCGCAGACGGGCGTCCCGCCTTCGGCTGGCTGCGTTCCGCTTCTCGTTGCACGGCGCGCACAGTCTGCGCTCCGGCAAGGGTTCGGTCTTGCCGCACCTGGTGCACAGGCCGGCCGCGAGGCGCTCGGCGGTGCGCTGGGCGACGCGCTCGCGGTCGCGCCGACGGCGAACCGCCGGATCGGCATAGGCCATGCCGGCCTCCTCGAATTGGGGGGAAAGTGAAAGGCGGACCCCCCGCTGGCGCCGGGCCGGCAGGACGTCCAGGAAGGGGCCGTCAGCCCTTCTGCTTGCGGTCGCAAAACAAAGAGGTCGAAAGAGAACCCCAATATTGGACGCCGCCGCGGGTCTTGAGCCCAGTGCAGACGATGATCTCGTTGGGCGCGGGCCGCAGATCCTTCACCGCCTTCAGCGTCGCGGTGACCGGCTTCGCCTTGCGGCGCCTGGCACCCTTCGGCGCCGCGTCCGGGCAGCGGCGAATGTCGCCATCCGCCATCGCCCGAAAGCGCTCGATCAGATAGCGGTCGTCGTCGGCCAGGCCGGGTCCGAAGAAATGGGTGAGAAACGTCGCCGCCGTGTTGCCGGGCATCGCCATGGCTGCCGTCATGGTGCCGCCTCCTTCGTGCCGATGAGGGAAAGCGGCGGCCAGGCCCTCCCCGGACATGCCCGCCGCCGCCCGCTCACGGCCACGCGCATCCTCTTGACGGCGAGAGGCGCGGCGAAGCCAACCGGAACGGACTGTGGCCCTGTCGGCAGGACGGAGTCGGATCGGCGCTATGGCCGGCAGAGGCCTGTTGCGCTGTAATCGGTCGCCACGGCCCACAGGCGACCGGTGCGGACGACGGAATGGCGCAAGGAAAGGACAGGGACGGGCGGTCCGGCGACGGCGGCAGGAAAGCGGGCGCAATGGCGCTGCCCGCCGATCTGGAGCGCTCGCTGCGCCATCTCGACGACGCGCAGCTGGACCGGCTGCTGGAAGCCGCGGCCGCCGAGGCGCGCCGGCGCGGCCGGACGGACGGCAGGAAGCCCGGGACGGAAACCCGCAGTAAGCAGGCCGCGGTGACGCCCGGACAGGCGCGCCTGATCCTGGCCGCCCACGAGGCCGGCCTCAAGCCCGCGGCCATTGCGAAGGAATTCCGGCTCTCGCGGCCGGCCGTGCAAGATGTTATCAAGGCCGCCGAACGCGGCCGCCGCAAGACGGAGCGTTAAATGGATCGACGCCACAGGTGGACAGCGACACGCGGGAGACTGGTCCGGAGCGGTTGCGGATCGATGACCGGGTCCGGCCGACCGCCGCACTCCGATCGCTGGAAATCACCGCAGGACAAAGCGCCAGCGCAGAAATGCCGACATCGGAACGCACCACGGAACATGACCCGCAGATACATAGGCGGATCAGGTGCAGCGACGGTGTATGTCAACGACCCAAGCGCTGGTAGGCGACGAATTCTTGTGACGGACAACAGCAAAAGGGGTCGAGCCGATCTTCACTTTGTGGGACTGGAGATTTGTGGAGGCGGTCTTGAGGACTGTTTGCAAACGATAGCGCGGATCGCAGCGCTGAGCGGATTGAAGATGATCGGTACGAACGACACAAGCCACAGTGAAGCACGAGATATTCTAAAACGGGTCCCCCATGGAATTACCTGCGATGATGGCGTCTAGATCAATGGGATCCAGGTAGGAATCACGAATTCTTTTGCCAGAATTGTCATTGGCCCCTAGTTCAACTAAAATAGCATTATCTCCGGACAGCGCTCGCACAAGCCTGGGAAGGCCTGGCTCACTTACCCAAAAGACGAACTCTCCTTCTCTCGGCTTGCGGTTCAACTTCGGATAGCGTTTCTCGGTGAGACATGATTGAAAACCGGTTCCAAGTCGATGATGACGTTGGAACCAGTCTGGCGACGGCGTGTTGGCATCGTTCCACAATCTTTTCGAAGGGTAACTTGCGTGTACGACTTCTTGCGCCAATGGAAAGGCAGCGACCGAGGTTGCTACTACGACGACGTCGGCTATGTCCCCTAGCCGTCGGGCTTTATCGGCAGGCTGCTCATTGAATACTGGCCTTTCCTCGAAGTCAGCACCGATCTCGTGCGCGATCCAAAGAAGAATGTTATCCAGCATCGCGCGATCATCTGAAGCTCGATAGTATGGAGACTCCTCCAGCAGCCGTGCAATTCCTGCCTTACCGTACATTCCTTGCATCGCAGCCTTGAACGCTTCCCGCAGTTGATCGACACCCACTAAGCTAGTGGGTCGCATATGGCCGTCCGGTAAGAGATTGGACGGTGGCGGCAGAGTTCTGAGCCGCTGCAGCAAGCAAAGCACCAGCAATAACCTGTTGAAGAGCCAAGCTGCCCGATCTGGCCCCGGAATCGGTTGCTCAAGCTTATTCTTGAGTCGACGGATCATCAAACCGATGCGCTTACGACAGGCCATGACAAGCTTGGGCCAGTTTACATCGAAGTGGTCAGGATCGATTTCTCGTGCTTGCGCTACGTCGTCGGCCGACAACTCACTTGGCGAAGAATCCTCAGCATCAAGATTTCGTGCATCCCCATCGAGAGCAGGTTTCGAAACCGGCCCTATGGCGCGGAGCAGTGCGGCAATGATTTCTGATACTAAGCCGTCTTCCAGCAATTGGTTTTGGCGTCTAGACTGAGGTATTGCCGCGAGGCTGATTCCACGCGGACCAAAAGGTATTGCGGTCTCAGGCTCCGGTTGACGGTTAGTCCCATCTACAGCGGTAGCGTTGTGCTTCGAGGCGCCATTCCCTCCGGACGGTTGGAACTCCTCGAAGACGTGTCGCTGAAGCAAATCGAAAATTTCATCGAAACCATCGTAGTTTTCGAGACGGCCTAACTGATCGAGCACCTTGGCAGCAGCCTTTGGTCGCATCGCGGCAAGTAGAGCATGTTCATTATTGATCACGACCACCGCTCGAGGCTCTTCGGGGCCATCGATCCGAACCAGCCCTCCCTCTGTCAAAGGAGGATCGGTCGTTAAAATTACGCCACCCTCAGTTGCTGTGAAATTCGTAGACCGAAAACTGACCGAGCTTTGGAGCGAAACTACCGATTCACATTCCTCTAGACTTAAGCCGTTAACTGAGATCGCATTGCCCTGTCGGACGCCAACAATCACGGGAGTTGACTTGATCTTCAAGTCCCGTTGGCGCTCGCACTTGCGTTGTTTCTGACTGCGAATTGCCACCGCTTGAAGTGTTTCAGGAGAAACCGATGGCGCTGTTTTCAAAACATTTAGCCCAAGTTCCGTGGCTGCCTTTAGCGCAGCATTCCCGGTCAGCGAAACAATCGCTTCGGCGTTGCTGTATTCACCGCCAAGCCAGCCGGCTTTGGTAACATTTGCACTTCCAAGGCAAACGATTGGTCCGGACTCCGTTTCAAATAATATTGCTTTGCCGTGAGCAAAACTATCTCCAGAGGCGGCAGTGCGAAAGGCGCCCATTGTCGATGAGTCAACGAAGCGCGTACCTTCTGGGGCAGATTCAGGGGCTTCAAGTACCGCCGTATCTGGCTGCAAGCCCACTATGATTTCACTGGGATCGAGTTCTTCTGACATCCTATTCAGAACCCGCAAGTCCTTGTCAAAATACGGACTGACTACAGAAATTCGATGCACGCGGGATTGTATTTGGTCGATAGTTTGCGCCCAAAGAGGTTGATTATTGGGATGCGAGCCAATAAAGCGATATTCGAATTGTTCGAGATCTTTCGCGAGGCGGCCATAGAAGTCCAATCGCTGCTCGATTTGGTCAAGCAACGCCTCTTGCGCCGCGCCGGTGTAACGCAGCCAGTATAGACAATATTCTAATGCGTTGAGCAGATGGCCTCGAGACGGACCTCCACATTCCGAGCCCCAAAAGGTCGTGATTTCTTCGTTGTGGGCAAATCCTGAATTTGTTGCGTTATGGCTACCGATACTTAGAATAGACGTCTTTTTCGACAGCAATGTCAGAATTTTTGGATGAAAAGCTGTCGGGTGTACCACCGGTGCCAGCAGATAGTCCTTTCCTGCTCGCGCAGGTTGTCGAAGTGGATCATCCATTGAGGTCGCGAGCTGTCGCGCATCGACGATGACAATATTCAAACGGCTGCCCGCCCGTTCAAATGCTCGAAGCAGGACTTCTTCATAGAACGCGGCGTCAAAGGTAAAGGTCGTGAGAACAGATGCCTCGATCGAGGCCCGACTCTTCACCAAGTTGCGCAAGGTGTCGAGAAGCGGATATCGTGTGATCGACAGACTAGCTTCGGTCATCGGCGGAAGCCAGTCAGCATTTCCAAGCCGAGCTCGGTCAACTCCGGCAGCGCTCCGGCTTGCGACTGGGTAACGCCAAGATCGAGCAGGATTTGAAACGCCTGTCGCAGCCGAGGTTGGGTTTCCACAATATGGTCCAACTGACGATGTACCGACATGCCGGGCTCGGCGATCCGGAACATCAGGGTGTCTTCGCCGGACTCTCCAAGCTTGCGAATTGCAACCCTTTGATGCGCGCAGAGAGTTTCAACGAGGAGACTTTTCATCCATTGGCGACAGGATAAGCCGCGCCAGTGGCTCTTGGCCAATCGATTTAAGCTGTCCAAGGTCAATGGATAAGAAGCAAGCGCACCTTTGTGCAGGGCAAGAGACGCGTAGCAGTCTGGTTCGTCTCCCCAGCGTGCAACTAGACGAATGAACATTTGACATGCGGCTTCAAGGGGTGGCAGCCGTTCGTCTGTCATACGTCGCCAAAGAGCCAATTCATGATTGGAATCCGACAGCAATGAAAGGGTAGGCGCTGCAAGGCGGTCAGCTTGCAGCATTCCGTCGAAGTCGTGTGTTGAAGGAAATGAGAAAGACGGCCGACCCAGGAGCCAATCGGCAAAGTGTCGGACATCGCGAAATGGCTTAGGTCGTCCGTCTAACTCATCCAGAGCAAGCTTGAAAAGTGTGTACCAAGCTAGGCTCATCATTTCATTGCGTGTGTAAAGTGCCCATTTCGATCGCACCGGCGCTAGAATTTCAGGAACGACCCAAGGCTCGTTTCTGATCGCTTCAGTGTAGCAGCTGGACAAGAATTCCTTTACTGGATCCGCGCTAAGCGAGCCGTCGGCGATTTGTAGAAATTCCAAAAGTAGGTGAAATGTCGCTCTTCTCGATTTGCCTGCCACAGTACAATCTTCAAACAACATCTTCATGAGTGAACTCTGCGCAGTATGGCGGCGTCCACTGTGAATGGCGCACGGGCAAAAATCTGCCAAGGCGTCCAAGTCTGTTGCCTTAACAGTAGTTTGTGACAGTACTTCAAAAAAGTTGATTTCGTCGTTTTCATCGGCATAGCTCAATGCCAATGGTTCACCTATTTCGTCTGTATATTTAATTCCAGTCCTGGAATTCCCGTAGAGTACGAAATATTCATCCCTCAGAGGCCCAAGGTAGTACTGTCCCAGTCCTCCTAAAGAATTCTTGAAATATCGCTTCTTATTGTCTTCATCGCGGTTGGCATACTCATTTATGTCAAGCTCGACTCCATTGGATAAGGCTGCTGCCGCTGGACCCAGCTTCCGCCTTCCTGCGCAGGCAGCTCCATGAATGGACGCATTTTGATCATTGCTGACGATTGCATGACGTTCTGCGACCAAAGTGAACAGACAGTCGGCTCGTCGCAAAGCGGTTTTGAACTCCGAATCCGTGGCATTGGGAAATCGCTGTTCGAAAGCTCGGATAAACCAAGGATAGAATCCGAAATAAGCCACCCTATCGGTGACGTTGGTAATACCAGGCAATAGCCGCGAGTAAATTAATATGCACGGTTGTTGCGTGCCAAGATTATCAAGGCCAATCTTATCTTTCGGCCGCTCCAGCCACCCTACGACCGGTTGATCCATCTGCTTCTCCGAGGTTTCATCGTGACCGTTCTCCCATTAGCCAGAATCTTGCCAGACGCTCTCTAAATGAAGCCCAGCTTGTCAAGAGACAGTAGTTCGGGCTGTCCGGTGAGGCAAAGATGAAGGCGATGGGGGAAGGTAATCGCGGGATGGGACAGGACAATGGGGTTGGAGTACGGACCGTCGATTGCCGACCCGCCGCCGCGGATACAGAGCTCGGCTGTGCGCCGGTCAGTATAGCGTCGAGGCGAGGCCGCATGCTACCGTTCCGGGCACCGACCGGCCTCGTCGACGATCGCGCAGCGCGACAGGCTGTCATGGACGAGGTCGCCGGGCGCGCGCGGCGAGCTTGAACGGCTCTGCGCTTGCCGGCTCGACCTGCGGTTCGTCACCGAAAACACCGCGCCCAACCGAAGGGCTGTGGCGCCGCTGCTCGACGGGTCGGACCTCGTGGCGATCTGGACCTCCACGGAGATTTCGCACAAGGCGACAGCGGTGCTGCGCGGACCGAAGGTCCGGAAGGTGCCGAGGCGCGGGGTGGCGGCGCTGGCGGAGGCTGTCCGCAAGCGGTGCGCCGCTGCAGGCGCCTGGGCCGCGAAAGGAGGATGCCGGAGGGCAGTTAACCTTGCGGCGCGGCCTCGGGACCCTCGCCGGACGCCGATGCCGGGAGGGATACGGCACGAGAGCGTACAGCTTCGCGCGCGATTTTTCCCGGATCAAGATTCAAGGAACACAAGCGCCGGAGAGGCGCGGAACCGGCGATATCACGTCTGGGTCTATAGCCGCACCGGCCGGATGTTCCACATACTCCGCCGCGCCTTCCGCTGTCGGAAGTCCGCCCGGACATGGGCATGGATACGTCGGCCGGGCCAGCCGTTCCGCATTTGGCGTTGCTACCTGCCGGACTGCCGCCTGTGCGTCTTTGAAGATGCTCCGGCCGTCGCCGGCGATCCCGGCAGTCTCCAACCGGCCGAACGCAGCTAGCCGTGACGCGATCGTCCCGTTCTGCCGGACTCGATCCACGCCGCATCGCGCCGTGGGACCCTTCCAGCAATCCGGCGACCCTGCCGGGGACAGGCGGAAGACAGCCATTTCCAAGAAAGTCGCGGAGATTTTCGCGGCCCGGAGATCGCCGGGGGAACGTTGAAGCCGGAGCGGGCAAGCCCTATCGTTGTCGGGAGAAATTTTTTTGGGGGAAGGCCGAAAAGTGTTGGGGTGGCTAATGGGCAAGCGCGAGCGCGGCGCCGACAGCATGGTTGCCAAGATCGAAGCCGGCGACCGCGTGCCGACACGGCAGCCGCTGGCCGTGCCGGCCAGTCTGCACGCAGCCTGCGAGGCCGTCCGCGCTGCGTGCGGAGCGGACCTGCTGGCCATGGACCGCGACCAACTGGACGCTTTTCTCTACCCGTTCGAGAAACGCGCCAGGCTCGGCAGGGCCGATGGTGAAATGTGCAAAACAGCGTACTCTGTCCGCAAATGGCGCAACATTGAGCGGGCTGCCGACAGCGGGCGCTATCTCCGGTTCGTCGCCGTCGCGGATCGGAACACGAGCGCGGAACATCTTGCGTGGCATGGGACGGTCCTGCCGATCGATCATCCCTGGTGGCAGACGCACTTTCCGCCGCTGCCAGGCTGCGCGCCGGCAGATGAACCGTACGGCTGCCGCTGCAACGTCATGCAATTGGCGGACCATGACTTGGAGGAGTTCGGCTACCGCGTTTCAGCCGGGCCGCCGGGCGAAGACATCGAGGCCGTTTTGCGCGCGGCCGTCGCGGAGGCCGCCGCGGCAGTCATCGAAAGCGCCGACACAATCGCGGACTGTTTCCGTCCCGATGACCAGGACAGCGCCGTTGCGGCGCTAGAGGCCGCAAACAGCATCGCCGGCGGCGGGGAGATTCTCGACGCAGCCGGGTGGGGGCTGGCTGGCGATGCATTGCGCGTCCTGCAAACCGCCGGCAAAGTCCGGCGATGACTAAATGCACGCGCCCATCCGATCGCTTGCCCTTGCCGCGTCCCTGGCGCTGCTCGCCGCCAGTCCGGCCGCAAACGCGCTGAACGAGCGGCAAAAGTGCGTGTATGTGCTGAAAGGCGAGGGCTGGCCCGACCGGCCCGACAGGATGGACGGCGACGGCCTGACCGCCGGTGATTGGTGCCTCGTACAGTGGGCCGGCCGCCGGAACTTGTCGTGCGCCAACCGGGGCGACGCAGCGGCGTTCTTGGACGTTAGACTTGAAATCTCTCGGCACACCATCCGGGGGCTGAAGCGGAATTCAGCCATGCGAAAGCGATATCGTGCCGCGGAGAGGCGGCACGCTATGGCGCCACCGGCCGCGCCGCCGCCAAGCCGGATGTGGGAGATCGAGCGGCTTACCGCCAAGTTGGCCGAGCAAAACCGCGTAACCGCTCTATACCGCGCCTGCTTGCGCACCCTAGACCGGCTGCGCTCGCACTGAAGCGCTTGAAGCTGCACCCGGTCGCCGGCCGGCCCCTGGCGGCGGTCGCCGGCAGTCCTGGCGGCCGTCCCTGTCGCGGCTGGCGGCGACGATCCCGGATCGGCGGTTGCCAGCCCTGCCGCTCCGGAGCATTTCCGATTGACCATAGAGGCGTGCGAAATGTCGATCGGATGCCGTTACGGCGAACCGCCCACACCATTACGTTTGGGTCATCCACGGCCGGGTGCCTAGACACCGGTGTCCGGTCAACCTTGGGTCTTGTTCGTGGGCTTGCAGGGAATACCGATTGAGGGCGTGCTTCTTTAGTGGACAGATGCGACCGTAACGAGCGGAAGTCTACGACTGCTGGGTCAGGTCGGTAACGTCCGGTGGGGTCGCCTTGATGTTCCCGGCGACGATGGCGATATAGCCGGGGTGAACCGGCGGCTGGAAGGCATCGATCATGAGCGGGAACGGAAACGGCGTGGCGGACAATGTAGTCCGGCTGCGCCCGGAAAAGGAAACCGGGCGGGCATCCGAGAAGAAATGGGGCGAGGAGGTCATCGCCCTGGGCTTCTGCATCGTCCCGTCGCTGCTGCTGCGGGCGCAGAACCGCTTGGGGCTCAACCCGACGCAGCTCGCCGTGCTGATGCAGCTCTGCGATTTCTGGTGGGAACGCGACCGGAAGCCGTATCCCGGCAAGGCCGTCCTGGCCGAGCGGTTGGGTCTCAGTGCCCGTCAGGTGCAGCGCCACATCGCGGACCTCGAAACGGCCGGCCTCGTCAAACGCATCGAGCGTCGGGCCATCCATGGCGGAAAGCTGACCAACATCTACGACCTCGGCGGGCTGGTGGCGCGGCTAAAGAAGCTCGAACCGGAATTCCGCGAGGTGGACGAAGCCGCCAGGACGGCCCGCAGGGCGGTCTCCAGGCGGGGATATCGCCGAAACCGAACCGGCGGTGCGGCCAAACCGTCATGATCGGGTCTGGGATTTAAACAAAAACCCCGGGCGCATACCGGGTGGCAGAGGCGGGTCCGGGGTGTACGCAATGAATATGGAGGACCGGGGGCCGGACGTCAACGACTTCTGCTACACGGACGAAATCCTCGACGATCTCGAGGTCTTCCTCTCGCGCGAGCGTCTCGGCACCTATCTCGACGCCACCCGGGAAAACCGGGAAGGGGCGGTCCGACTTCATGTCTGGAACACCGCGGTCAGCGCCGCCTTCTATGGACCGCTGCAGGGCCTGGAGGTCGCGCTGCGTAACGCCATGAACCGCACGCTTGGCGAACGATACGGCGCGGCCTGGTACGACAACGGTCGCGCGGGGCTTGACAGGGGCGCCCTGGAGCGGATCGCGAAAGCCAGGGCCGAATTGGCGCGGGACGGGCATCGGGACGATCCGCACCGGGTCGTGGCGGCGTTGTCGTTCGGGTTCTGGGTCTCGTTGCTGGGTCCCGGAGGCCGCGTGACCGCAGGGCGCAGGGCCAACTACGAAATGACGCTTTGGCGCCCGGCGCTGCGGGGCGCCTTTCCACATCGTGCCCCGCTGACCCGCAGGCAGGCTCACCGGCCGTTGAACGCATTGCGGACGTTGCGCAACCGGATCGCTCACCATGAACCGATATTCGCGCGGAATATCGTTGAAGACCATGAGCGGATTCTGGAGGTCGCCGGATGGATCTCGCCGGCAAGCCGGGCATGGATCGAACATCACAGCCGTGTCCCAACCGTTCTCGAAAATGCAGGCGGCGCCGGCGATATTCGGTTCTGAGAGGTCGCTGCTCCAGGTTCGGCGAACTGCCGGATCGCGAAAGGAGTCCGCCGTTCGCATCGGCGCTCCGGCACGGCCGGGAATTCCAGGCCCGATCAGTCGATCCCGGATCGATGTTACGAGGCAGCGCAATCGTACGATGCATGGCCAAGCCCGAGTCAGCCGAGCGCGGCGGCCGGGACGGCTACCGTGAAGGCGGAGTCGGGCGCGCGGAACCCCTGGAAGTTCACCACCAGGTCCTCGGCTTCGGGCACGCCCACCGCCTACGCCCTGGGCAGCTCGCGGCGCGCGGCGCGGCCGTCCGCTTCCGCAACGGCACATGACCGGCGGTCACGGATGATGACGAAAAAGGGTTTGGATAAAGATGCTCAATTTCGAAGAACAATTGCGACAGCTCGAAGAGCAAGACGAATGGACTGCCCGGGTACTCGGCAGATTTCAATTGGCCTGGGCAGACATTGAAAGGGATATCCGCACTCTTTGGTTGATGCGGGTAGGCGAGAATGAATTTCGACGGCAAGACACGCAAACCCTCCAAGAACGGCGAAAGCGCCTGCCTGGGCAGAAGTTTCAAAAACTGGTCAAATGCACCGTTCCGGACCGGGAGTTGCAAGCCTTTTGGCTGTTTCCCGAGCATTGGCTGATTCCTGAGCATTTGAGAGAATCCCCCAAATTCACCGTTCCGGGCGGGAATCTACATACTTGGCTGCTGGACAATTGGCCGACACGCAATTTGGTAATCCATGGATGCCTGGGACAAAAAATCGATTTCAGCGGGCCGTCGATACCGTTCATTTCGGATGCTGACGAAATGGCAATGATGCTAGCCGCAGAGCCCGGTGAAAATACAGTCTCTTTCAGGGAATGGATTGACGTGGAAGACCTGGTTCCCCTTACTGAAGAAGCACAGCAGGTAAAGTTCCACCTGATGCAGGTGCACAGGATGGTGCTTCACAATGGAGTCAGCTGCTTCCCTCTCCGGGATCCGGCCTGACCCCCGGCGCGCGGACGCCCATGCAAGTGAACCGCTTCCGGCATGGCGCTTGGCCGGCGGGCGCCGTCGTTGACTCCCGCCAGGGGCCGCCACACCGCACACACCTCGAAATTAGAAACCCGGGAATCCTGTCATTGTACCGTATGCGGGCGCCCCACTTTCCAGCAGAGCCGCAGATTCGAGCAACCGGTATGGCACGCGCCCCGCCGCCCTGACGTCCTCCTCCCGCGTCAGCCAGTTCAGCGTGGGCATGAGCTATTGCTTCCGACCAGTCCAATCATGCCGGCACGATCTCCAATGCTCCTTGAACTTCAGCTATATCCCCTCCAAGGAAATTCCAGAAATCTCTCTCGAATAAGGAAACGGTTCTATGAATATCTCTGGAATCGTTCAGAAAATATTCAGGAAAGCACTGATTTTCTTGCCCAACGTAACTGAATGTATCTACTCGAAACATGCCAGACGCATCGACAAACAGCTTCTCAGCGGTGACTACAAGTTGCAATTGAACGACAAATTCGGCGCCAGGCGCGTCCGCTTGCTGCCTAATTTGATCCGACCATACCAGTATCTGCGCCAGTATCGAGGCGGGCACACCTGCATATAGACTGCCTTCGTGTTCTCCTCCATAGTTGCTGTAGAGTCGGGTTGCGAATAAGCTGATCTCTAAATTGCCACTGCAGTAGATCTCGGAATAGGCGTGCTGTTCTACTTTACTGCCCCACGTCCAACTGTCTTCAGAGCGAGCGGCACGTAGCAAGGGCCGCCAGTTTTCGAATGAAACTTTATGATGATCTTCAACTGCACCTATTGACCATTTTTCATCATCTTTCGTACGATTAAGCTTAATCTTGGGCGGACGCAATTCCGGTATCAGTCTACTGGCGCTAAAGAGAGAGTCTAGTTTAATTTCATCGCCAACGGGAAGAGCCGTAACGCGAAACCCGAAGGCGTCATTGGGGATAGTCAGACGCTTGAATTCCTCCTCAAATTTCGCAGCCCGCTCCCGCAGCCGCCGTTCCAGCCGCTCCGTGTCACGCGCCAGATTGAGGGTCATGTCCCGGATTTCTCGCATGCTCAGGGGTTCGCACCGGTCGGCGCGCCGGATCGGGCACACCAGCGTGGACGTAACACGATGAGGGCCGAGACGCGACTGGCTCGTTCGGAACACGATGACCCCGTCGTCGCCGTTCGTCGGGACCGGGACGATATCGAGCGTTGGGAGTTGCGGTTCGACGGAATCGCGGAACACCAGCCTGAAACGCTCCCCCAAGTCAGCGCAGCGCGGCAGCGGCGTCACGTTCGCAGCGACGGGCGGTTTGGCTCCGTCCTCCGCAATGCCGAGCACCAAGGCGCCGCCATAGGCATTGGCGAACGCCACCACCTCTTTCAATATTTCGTTTCTGGCCCTGTCGCCGATTCTACCATCGCCCTGGATCCAGGGATCGGGATCGCCGGTGCCCCTTGCCGGCAAGCTCTCCTTGAACTCGATCTGCGCCCCTTCCGGCACGCTTTCGTCGATCAGTGCCTGAATATCGCCTGCATCAATCCGGTCGGCCGGTTTGGAGAGGACAGCGGTCATGAGAATTTCATTCCAATGGACAAGGGTCCAAGTTATTCGGAGAAACCGGATTTGAAAACTGCATCCGTCGAAGGGCTCGTGTATTCTTGCCGGCCCGCGATGCAGCGACGGTGATTCTGGCTAAGGCGCGAATGGCGGCCGGTCGTGTCACTGCCACAAAAGAGGAAGCTCCGGGGCCTAGCCTCCAGATTGCGTTTTGTTGGTGTATCTTCCAATCCCTCGCCGGCGCTTCCAAGCTGCCGGGGCGCTCGCCGGTCTTTTGGTTGCGCCTGTGTGTCGGGGCGGGGTAGGTCCGCTCGAACAGCGGGCGGCGGCTCATCCGTTCAGCCGTGTAGGCCATGGCGCGGGCGATGACGGCCGCCGCACTGGCGGCGGAATCGCGAAGCGCCGCTTCGTCGAAATGGGCGTAGATTGCCGTGGTGGCGCGCTAGCGGTGGCCGAGCAGATTGCTCAAGGCGGTCAGCCCGACGCCGTTCATTACACCCTGCGGATTCCGGCAAGCACCCGCAGCTTCAGCCGGCCGCGGCCGAGGTCGGCCGCTGGCGCCGTGCCCTGGTCGTCGGGAAAGACGACCGCATTGATCCGATCCGTGATCAAGGCCACTGATGGGGCTTGCTTCAGAAGCTTCGTTGGAGGGTAGAGGTATTGCACGGGCTCGATGGGCTCCCCCCTGAGGCCTCGGCAGACTAAGTTGAACTATTGAATTGGCACACAAGTGCTCAGGGCCGTCCCCGACACGGGGATCCAGACAACGGACCGTATACTCCGATCATGAAACGCATTTCGCTGGTCCGCTTTGATGCCCTTGCTGGATACGCTCGGCAGCCGATGGCTCGTTTTCAGGCCGAGGAGGTGAGTTGGTTTGAGCTACCCTCCGGGGCTATCGTTGGGGCTGTCATTCGCGACAGGTCGGACCACGATTTCGGGGGTATCGTCTTCGCACGCGACGCAAAACTCAGATTTCGCTGTGTCAACGTCACGAAATTTGAGACCTCGGTTCGCAGAGCTGAAGCAACGCTGAGGCGTGCCATGGAGGAAGCTGCTCTAGCGCCGCCAGAAAACCACTACCAAGGTGATGAAAAGGGTCATCCGGTTGATTTCTTTTCGTTCGCTCGTCCCTTGAAAACTCTTAATTCGGACTTTCTGCAATTGGCAAAATTGGAAGCATACTCACCTGCTAGAGAGATTATTAAAGTTATGATGCGATGGTATGAGGATGCAGATGGCAATTTCATTGAGCAGTTCCAGACGACTGGATTCGATCAAAGGATTTGGGAGCTATATCTCTTTGCTGTTTTCACGGAGATGGGCTACCAGCTCGAGCAAAACGAGCCTATCCCTGACTTCATATGCTCAGGCATAATGGGATCGTTTGCTGTTGAAGCGGTTACGGTCGGACCAACGCGACGGGGCAGAACGGTTATTGACCCGCCGCCACTCACTAGCCCTGGTGAAATCCAAACTTATCTCACGCAATACATGCCAATTAAATTTGGAAGCGCACTATTTTCTAAACTAAAAAAGGAATATTGGAAGCATTCAAACGTGGCAGGAAAGCCTCTTATTTTTGCAATTGAAGATTTTTCCTCGCCGGCTTCTTTGATCCATAGCCGCTCTGCTCTTGAGCGTTATGTTTATGGATACCAGTATGATTGGAGCTTTAATTCACATAACAGTTTAATCATAACACCAAAGAAAATAATGGTGCACTCCTGGGACGGAAAAGAAATTCAATCAGGATTTTTTGATCTACCCGGGGCAGAGAACATTAGCGCCATTCTCTTCAGCAATAGCGGAACGATAGCAAAATTCAATCGCATGGGCATTTTGGGCAACTTCGGTTCGAAACGCGTTCTTTTGGTTCGTGAAGGTACATGCGTTGATTTTGATCCCAACGCCGTAGAGCCCAAGAATTTTCGCCATGTAGTTAATACTCCCAACTATTCAGAGTCGTGGGCCGAGGGTCTGGATGTATATCACAACCCGAAAGCAATAACTCCACTCGATCCTGAGTTAATGCCAAGCGCCGCCCACCATTTCCTCCAGAAAGATGGTACAATCGTCAGCAATACACCAGACTGGCATCCACTTGCTTCAGTAACGGCTCACTTTGCGCCCGTCGACGTCGAATCTGAGGTCAAGAGAATAATGGCTAAGAATGTTGATCGAGGCTTGTAGATTGTGGAGCGTCTGGATCGTAGTGTAGGAGATAGGATTCCAACAAGTATGGTGCGCGAGACTTAAAATGACGGCATACTGATGCTTTGTATTTTTCGGGAGAGGTTTCGGCCTCAATTTTCTTCAACATTGGGCGAAGTTCGTAATGATCTAGCCACGCCTCTAGTTCCGGCTTACTAAGATTCGATTGAATAGTGCGGTCAATTTTTCTTGCAAGATTGATTGTCATTGCAATCAGGCATGAAATATCCTTAAGCGTCGGCCTCTGTTCATCAAAGTGAGAAAGAAGTCTAATGACATTTAGGTCTCGATATTCTTGTGAAATTATATCCATATTGTTTAACAAAATTCGCTTTTGGCGTGCGGCCAATTTTGCGTTTGAGCTTGGGTGTACAACTCGATTTCGCCAATGTACCAGTAGCACTGCTGCAGGGATCAGATAGTCGTCTTTGTCAAGAGCTGCAGTAGCGACGGATGTAAGTCTTTCCGCTACAGAAGTATATGAGTCCCATTTTTTTCGCACATCCTCAAACGAGGGCAATACGCTCACAGCAGCAATAAACTGATTGATTGTCTCGGACGCGCGCACCATTACACTTTCGAGAATAAATTTTCGAGTCTCTCGAGCGGCGCACTTTTGATTTCGCGGAGCCCAAGAAACATCTAATGTATCTGGTTTAGGATACCCTTCTTCTACAGCGTGTAGTCCGACGACCGAAGTATTCATATAGAATACCGCCGGACCAATTTCTTGAAGTAGGGAATGCAGAGCTTGAGAGTGAACCTTAGTTGTAGATAAGACGTCGTCGGGAATCGAACCCGCTCTTCCTGCTTTCATTGGTGGTAGTCCCATACTCGGCAGGTGTGCTGCCATTACACTACGACGTCGTCGGTACGGTAGCGGAAATAGAGGATGTGCACCACAGAAAAGTGACGAGTACGGAAAATACATCGCTCGGGCTTGACTGGGGTGCTTAGCAAATAGCCCTGATGGACGGTGATAGGTCAGGAGGAGGCGCGGGCGCGCCAAGGTGGACAGAGATGGCTGGTTTACACGGGCGTTCAGGTAGGCTGTCGGCAAGACTCCGCACAGGGCGTCCATTGGCATGTGCAGGTCGGCGGAGCCATTGTGGGCTGACAGATGGCGTACCGCCAGGATCAGTGTTTCATCGGAGAGCGACAGCACTTTACCGAAGATTGGCGCTATCGCTCGGTGCCGAAGTTTGACCCTATATGGCCACGGGAAATCAATGAATTAGCGCGCCGATCAGCGCTCAACCTGCGAGCCGATCATCATTCCGCTACCCGGACACCGCTGCGATCCGGTTGGCGATGCGGTTGGCGGCTGACTTGAGCGGGTCGTTGGCGAGGTGGGCGTAGCGGGCGGTCATGTGCACGTTGGTGTGGCCGAGCAGCTTGCCGATCATCGGCAGACCCTCGCCGACCAGCAGGCCGCCGCTGGCATAGCTGTGCCGCAGGTCGTGGATGCGCACGCCCTCCAGCCCGGCCCGCCGGCGGATGCGCTGCCAGTAATGGTGCAGGTCCTTCATCGGCCGGCCGGGCGCGCTCCCGGCGATGACGAAGGGATCGCCGTCGCGCCGCGGGATGGCGCGCAGCACGGCGATCGCCGGGTCGCCCAGATGCACCGTCTTGGCCCCGGTCTTCGAATCCGGCAGGCGCAGCTCCCCGGCCTCCAGGTCGACATGGTCCCAGTGCAGGGTCAGGATCTCCGCGCGCCGGCAGCCGGTCAGCATCAGCAGGCGGATCGCCGCCACGACCTCGGGCGGCTCCAGCCGCTCCTCCTCGCCCGCCTTCAGGGCGGCGCCGAGGCGCGCGTATTCCGCGTCGGACAGGAAGCGCTCGCGCTTCTCCTCGCGGAACCGCCTGACGTGCCGGCACGGATTGGAGCCGTCCGGGCGCAGGCCCCAGACCTCGGCGAGCGTGAACAGGCGCGACAGGATCTGGACCGTCCGGTTGGCCTGGTAGGGCGTCGCCCGCAAGGCATGGTGCAGGGCGACGATGTCGGCGCGCTCGATGTCGGCGACCCGGCGGCTGCCGAGCCTGGGAACGACATGGTTCACCAGCGCACTGCGGTAGACCGTCCGGGTCCCCGGCTTGCAGTGGGCGGGGACATACTCCTCCAGGAACCGCTGCGCCAGCTCGGCCACGGTCGGCCCCCGGCTGCCGCGGCCGCCGGCCGCTGCCGGGTCCCGGCCGGTGCGCGCCGCGGTGATGATCTCGGCGGCCCGGGCCCGCGCCTCGGCCGGGGCGATCGGGCCGTGCGGCCCGATGGTGGTCTTTACGACCCGGCCCCTGTGGCGGTACTTGACGATGTAGACCCGCTTGCCGGTCGGATGGACGCGCACGCCGAAGCCCTTGATCTCGTCGTCCCAGACGACACGCTCGCGCTCCTGGGGTCTGAGGGCGTCGACGACGCGCTTGGTGATTCGAGGCATGACAGCTGCTATCCTGGCTGAGCAATGCGGTACCCGATAGGTACCCGGAATACGCAATTCGGGGTGCAGTGTAGAGCAAGGGATGTCGCGCCGTAAACCTCTTATCTCACTGAAAAACACGAAGAAAAAGCAAGCCCGTCGACAAGAGGCACCGCTCTCGCTTAGATATCTCCGCTCCGCCGCCCGTTGGGCGGCTCCGGTCGATATGACGACGGTCGGTGTGCGAGGCGGCGACTCTGCCCCGTCACCCGCACAGCGCGGGATCGACGGCGACGGCGATCTTGCCGGTCTGTTGGCCGGATTCGAGATAGGCCAGGCCGTCGGGCACCTGTTCGAGCGGCACCACCCGGTCGATCGCCGGCACGAACAGCTTGCGTTCGGCGGCGTCAACCAGGGTGCGGAATTCCTCGAAATTGCCGATGGTCACGCCGATGATGTGCAGCTGGCGGATGAAGACCCGCTGGAGATCGGCCGGCGGGTTGGGCCCGGTGGTCGCGCCGAAGACGACGAGGCGGCCGCCGCCGACCAGCGCCCTGAGCGATATACCCCAGGTGTCCGCCCCGACATTCTCGATCACCACGTCGACGCCGCGCTTCGCCGTGAACCGCCGCACTTCGGCCAGCACGTCCTGCTCCCGGTAGTTGATCGTATGCGTGGCGCCGCGCTCCCGCGCCGCGGCCAGCTTGGTGTCGGAAGAGGAGGTGACGATGGTCCTGGCCCGCCGCATGGCGCAGAACTGCAGGGCGGCCGTCGAGCCGCCGCCGCCAACGCCGTGGATCAGCACCCAGTCCGCGGAGCGCACCTGCCCGGCGGTGGTCACCGCGCGCCAGGCCGTGAGATAGGCGGTCGGCAGCACGGCGGCTTCCAGGAAGCCGAGATCGTCGGCGATCGGGAAGGCGCAGGCCTCGGGCATCGCGATATAGTCGGCGAAGCAGCCGTCGATATTCTCGCCGGGAATGGCGCGGGAGAAGGACAGCATCTGGTCGCCGCGCCGGGTGAATTCGTCGAGGCCGTAGCGCGCCGGGTAGATGACGACCCGCTCGCCGACCCGGCGCGCCGTGCAACCGGGGCCGAGCGCCTCGATGACGCCGGCGCCGTCGACGCCGAGCGTGAGCGGCAATCCGTGGCGGAAGCCCGAGCCGTCGTTGGCCATGTAGAGGTCGACCCGGTTCAGGCCGGCCGCCGCGATCCGGATCAGCACCTCGCCATGGCACGGTTCCGGCTTCGGCCGCCGGCCGACCGTCAGGCTGCCGATCCCCTCGTGCCCCTCCAGAAAGGCGGCGCGCATCGTCTCCGTCATACTTCTCCCCTTTGACGCCGGTGTGCGCCGCCTGCCTGCCGGTGACGCGCCGCCGGACCAAGGATCATTTTGCCGCGACGACGGACTCCGTACGGTTCGGAGACACTCTTCGGACTGTCATGAAATGTCATGACGCTATTATAACCTTGACATAAGGGGCGCGTCATGACATGAAAACTGAATGGACACAAAACACAGAGCGGTCGGCGCCTCTATTAGCGCTGGATGGCTGGCAATATTTGGTCGAGAGCTTATCACCCTCGACCCGCAAAGGACAATAGACGTGTTGGGCGATATTGTTAGCCCAGCATCGCTGTTTTTGGGCTTGGTTGTGATTGGGTGCGGCGGGTTAGTGTATTACGGATGGCCGGTCGTTTATTGGGCAGGAACGTATGGCCGGAGAAAAGCAAAGCGGCAAGAAGTACGAAATAGAGAAATGGAAGAGAAAGCGAATAAGGAGAGAAAAAGGCAAATTGAAGCAGAGCAGCGTTCTAAGGACCGGGCTGTAAACACATTAGAATTGCTGCAAGGCCTTTGTAATTCAATCTTAAAAAATCGCCAAAGACGCAGTATTGGACCGGTAAGCAAGGAAATTGAACACGAGACAACTGCTAAAGTGCTAATAAAGAAATTACTAGAGGCCGGCATAATTACACCAGAATTCTCTACTGAAAGCTACTACCTACTCCACGTTAGGGTGAGCAAGCTAATTCCATACGTCAGAATGTATGGTATTGAACGCGGCAAGAAACAAATTCCAGAAATATTAAAAGACGAGGAATATGATGATGAATGATCGATTTAGCGAAGCCGACACTTGGCGGCGCTTCCATGCGCTCTGCGATGCGATGTTTGCTAAAGGCTCGCCACCAACTCGGCGAACATCGAAGCGGGCCGCTTCCGGCGATTGTAGCGGAACTCAAACTCGCCCAGATACTTCGACAAGTGCTTCTTCGAAACCCAAACGTGCGTCCCACGGATCGACCGCTTCAGGATCAACCAGAAAGCCTCAAGGTTGTTAACGTGATCGATTCCGCGCACATATTCTTTCGACCGATGCTCGACCGTTCCGTGGCTGTAGCCCATCTTCGGCAGCGCCCGGTATGGCATCCATTCGTCGGTGCTGATGTGCGAACCTGGGGCAACGTGCGCCCGGACATGCGGGAAAAGATCGCGGCGCCCAGCGGCTTCGACAACGCGGGTAATGACCTCGCCCTCGCGCTCCAGCATTCCAAAGACGATGGCCTTCTTTGTGCCGCGTCCGGTCAGCCCCTTCTTCTTTCCGCCAACAGCGCGCCCGCCGATGTAAGCTTCGTCCAGTTCCACAATTCCGTCCAACGTACCGTCGCCGTCAACCTTCGCCATGTACTGCCTGATAACGTGGCCCATGCGCCAAGCCGACTTGTAGGAAATATCCAACTGGCGCTGCAATTCCTTAGCCGAAACACCGTGGCGCGACGTTGTAAAAAGGAACATCGCGTAGAACCACTTGTGCAGCGGCAGATGCGTCCGCTCCATTGGAGTGCCGACTGTCGGGTGCAGATGATGGCCGCAATGTTCGCAGACGTACCCGCGCTCCTTGGTCATGCGGTAAAACTTCCCCTGCTTCCCGCATTTAGGGCAATCCAGTACCGTTCCGCCGTAGCGCACCTTCATGATGTGCCGAAGGCAGGCTTCATCGTCGGGAAACTGTTTCTGGAACTGGTAAAAGCCGGTCATTGTCGTCTCCTTTCACCGCATATGGTGATTGGATCGTCTTATGTCAAGGTTATAATAGCGTGTCATGATTTGTCATGTCCGGCTTCCCGGCCGTCCAAATTGCCTACAGTCGTCATTCCGACCGGAGCGATCGGAACGATCGCGCAGTGGAGGAATCCCGTCGCCGTCGTTCGGGGCTGGTGTTTCGTGCCGAGCCGGGATCCCTCCACTCCCTTCGGTCGGTCGGGATGACGGGAGAGAGTGTGCGCCGGGCGGGATGACGGGAAGGGGTGTGCGGCGCAGATCGACCGCCGCCGGCAATTTCAGCCCGGCTGTTCGACCGCGACCGGGTCGAGCATCGCCCGGCGGGCGGCTTCGGCGGCAGCCTCGGCCTCGGCCTCCGCGGCCTTGGCGGCTTCGCGGGCGGCGCGGCGCTCCTCGCGGTCCATCATGGCAATGGCGACTTCGTCGTTGAGCGTATCCTCGTCGCCTTCGGCCCGGCCGAGCACCACCGGGTCTTCGCCGCGGGCGGCGCGTTCGGCCTGCATCTGCGCTTCCTCCGGCGAGCGCGCGACGTTGACCGTGACGGTCACCGACACCTCCGGATGCAGCACGACGCGGATCGGGAACACGCCGAGCATCTTGATCGGATGTTCGATGACGACCTGGCGCTTGTCGACCGTGTAGCCGGCTTCGGTGAGGCCGTCGGCGATGTCGCGCGCGGAGACCGAACCGTAGAGCTGGCCGGCCTCGCCGGCGTTGCGGATCGCCGTGACGGCTGCACCCTCCATCTTTTCGACGACCGATTCGGCTTCGGCCTTGCGGGTCAGGTTGTCCGCTTCGAGCTGCGCCTTGCGCGCCTCGAACAGGGCGACATTGTCGTCGGTCGCGCGCAGCGCCTTGCGTTGTGGCAGCAGGTAGTTGCGGGCAAAGCCGGGCTTGACGGAGACGATATCGCCCATCTGGCCGAGCTTCTCGATCCGCTCGAGCAGGATCACGTCCATGGCGCAGCCCTCCTAGCCCGAAACGTAGGGGATCAGGGCCAGGAAGCGCGCGCGCTTGATCGCCCGGGACAGCTCGCGCTGCTTCTTGGCCGAAACCGCGGTGATGCGGCTCGGCACGATCTTGCCGCGCTCCGACATGAAGCGCTGCAGCAGCTTGACGTCCATATGGTCGATCTTCGGCGCGTTCGGGCCGGAGAAGGGGCAGCTCTTGCGGCGGCGGAAAAACGGGCGGCGGGCCATCAGGCGTCTCCCCCTTTGCTTTCGGCGGTCTTTTCGGCGGCCTCGTCGGCGGCGTCATTGGCCGAGTCTTCAGCGGCTTCCGCGGTGTCTGTAGGGGAGGGTTTCAAACCCTCCCCTACGGTTTCCTCGGCGGACTCTTCGGCAACTTCTTCAGCGGGCGTTTCTTCGGCAGGCGCTTCTTCGGCGGCAGCCGCCTCGACCGGCGCTTCTTCGGCGGCGGCCTCGGCAGGCGCCGCTTCAGCCGTTTCCCCTGCGGAGTCTTCGGCCGGTTTCCCGGCGGCTTTTTCGGTGGCTTTTTCGGCGGCCTCTTCGACTGGCGCTTCTTCGGCTGGCTTTTCTTCGGCCGGCTTTTTCGCAGGAGCGTCTTCGGCGGGCGCCTTGCCGGCCGCCTCCTTCTCCGCGGCAGCCGCCCGCTCGGCCCGGCGCTCCTCGTCGCGCCGGCTGCGCCGCTCGCCGCGGTCGCGCCGTTCCTCGCGCCGCTGCATCATGATCGACGGGCCCTCGTTCAGCTCGTCGACCCGCAGGGTGAGTTCGCGCAGCACGTCGGCGTTGAGCCGCATCAGGCGCTGCATCTCGTGCACCGCGGATGCCGGCGCATCGATATTCATCAGCACATAATGCGCCTTGCGGTTTTTCTTGACCCGGTAGGCGAGATTTCGGAGGCCCCAGTATTCCCGCTTCTTCACCTCGCCGCCGCCCTCGGCGATCGTTTCGGCGAAGCCGTCGCTCAGGGCATCGACCTGGCTGGCGGCAATGTCCTGGCGCGCGAGATACACGCATTCGTAATACGGCAAAACAAACCCTCCTTACGGCTGTTTCGCGACCTGCCGCTTTGTTTTCCGGTTTCGGTGCCGGCCCTCTCCCCCGCCCGGCCACCCATTCAAGGATAATCCCGTTGGGTGGCCGGGCGGGGGAGAGGGCCGGTGCAGCAACAGAAAACTTCAAGCCGCACAGGTCTAGCCGGAGTCTCGGAACGACGTGCCCTCACCCCGGCAAGGAGATATGGCAAGCGCGGAATATACGGCGGGGCGTATCCGGCGCAAGGGTCCGGCCCGGCACGCTATTGCCGCATGTCGGCCCGTGACAACGGTCAGAGGTCCGGGCTAAGAACCGGCGACCCGCGACACGGCAGCAAGACAGGTCATGGCAGAGCGCATTTTCGTCTTTCCGGGGCAGGGTTCCCAGGCCGTCGGCATGGGCCGGGACCTTGCCGAGGCTTCGGCCGCCGCCCGGCTGGTGTTCGAGGAGGTGGACGATGCGCTGTCGCAGAATCTCTCACGGCTGATGTTCGACGGGCCGGGCGAGGAGCTGACGCTGACCGAGAACGCGCAGCCCGCCCTGATGGCGGTCAGCATGGCCGTCCTGCGCACGCTGGAGGAGGCCGGCCTGGCGCTGGCCGAGAAGGCGCGCTTCGTCGCCGGCCATTCGCTGGGCGAATATTCGGCGCTGTGCGCGGCCGGCGCGTTTTCCCTCGCCGATACCGCCCGGCTGCTCAAGGCGCGCGGCCGGGCGATGCAGGCGGCTGTGCCGGTCGGCGACGGCGCGATGGCCGCCCTGCTCGGCGCGGCCCTGGAGCAGGCGGAAGAGGCGGTGGCCGCGGCGGCGGGGGACGAGGTGTGCGCCATCGCCAACGACAACGCGACCGGCCAGGTCGTGATCAGCGGCCATGCCGGCGCCATCGACCGGGCGATCGCGGCGGCGCAGGACATGGGCGTGCGCCGGGCGATGAAATTGCAGGTGAGCGCGCCCTTCCATTGCAGCCTGATGCAGCCGGCCGCCGACGTCATGGCCGAAGAACTGGCGCGGGTGCCGCCGGGCATGCCCGCCGTGCCGCTGGTCGCCAACGTGACGGCGCAGGCGGTGAGCGACGGCCCGACGATCGGCGGCCTGCTGGTGCAACAGGTCACCGGCCTGGTGCGCTGGCGCGAGAGCATGCTGTTCGCCCGGGACGAAGGCTGCTCCGAACTGGTCGAACTGGGCGCCGGCAAGGTGCTGGCGACCATGGCGCGGCGCATCGACCCGGAGATCACAGGAACGGCGGTCAATTCGCCGGACGATATCGACACATTCCTCGCCGCCGCCTGACCGGCCGCGCGGCTCATCGGAACGGCAACCGGAAAAGCACCATGTTCGACCTTACCGGCAGGACCGCCCTCGTCACCGGCGCCTCGGGCGCCATCGGCGGGGCCATCGCGACAGCCCTGCACGCCCAGGGCGCTTCGGTCGCCCTCTCCGGCACCCGGCGCGCGGCGCTGGACGCGCTCGCTGCTGAGTTGGGCGAGCGGGCCCATGCCGTGCCCGCCAACCTCGGCGATGCGGAAGAGACCGAGGCGCTGCCCGGCCGGGTCGAGGCGGCGCTGGGCGACCTGCACATCCTGGTCAACAATGCCGGGCTGACCCGGGACATGCTCGCCCTGCGCCTGTCCGACGAGCAGTGGCAGAGCGTGCTCGACGTCAACCTGACCTCCGCCTTCCGCCTGAGCCGCGCCGCCCTGCGCGGCATGATGCGCCGGCGCCACGGCCGGATCGTCAACATTGCGTCGATCGTCGGCGTCACCGGCAATCCCGGCCAGGCCAACTATGCCGCCTCCAAGGCCGGCATGATCGGCATGACCAAGAGCATGGCGGCCGAGGTCGCCGCGCGCGGGGTGACGCTCAACTGCATAGCACCGGGCTTCGTCCGCTCGCCCATGACCGACGCGCTGAGCGAGCAGCAGCAGGCCGGCCTGCTCGAACGGATACCGGCCGGACGGATCGGCGAGCCCGCCGACATCGCCGGTGCCGCGGTCTTCCTGGCGAGCGACGAAGCGGCCTGGGTCACCGGCCAGACGATCCACGTCAACGGCGGGATGGTCATGGTTTGAGGGGCGGGTTACTACTTTTCGGTAATGGTAATCTCTAATTTGCCGTCTGGGAGAATTAAGCACCGTGCCCGATGCTGAATCTCAACGTCGAAGCTGTTCTTCGTGGAGAACTCCTGAATGACGGTGCGGTTTCCGTTGTTGTGGACTTTCGTTGCGTATCCGAAGAAGTGATGCATATCGAGCGTCGAGGAATGTAAGACTCGGGCTTGTATAGCCCGTTCACATGCTTGCCGAGATTGAGCCTCCGGATAGGGTGTAGGAACTGTAAGAGAAGTGCCGCTCTCTACTTCGTCAGGAGTGAACCAGACATTGAAAGATGGGCCTCCATTCCTAGCTTTACAGGTGACGTAGTAAGCGCCTTTTCGTGAACCGCTGCGGTATCCATCGATAATTTCGGCGCAGTTGGCTTCGTCCTTTAGAACCTTGAGCGCGCCGCGCTTTACAATTTGCTTTTCTCCATCGGTGAATTCGTTCTCGCCATCGATATCCCAGAGCAACCCGGCTTTCATGTTGTCGGAGGCCCGGCTAGTGACAAACTGCTTATGGACCCAGCCGGTCTCCCAATTGACCACCTTGCCATCCGCCTTGACGATCCGGACTTGTACCCATTCGACTGTTTCACACCGACCTTCGAGCAACATGGATGGCCAAAGGGTGCGGTAATGGGTCTTTCCAAGTACACGGGAAGCCTTCCGATTGACTACACGGGCCTGATTGTTGCCCGGCCCTACCCGAATATTGATGTTTCTGCCCTTAACAAAAAATGTGCCCGAAACTGGGGTGCCCCGTTCGCAGCTAGCTAAGAGGCTCTTGGGCACTTTAGGTTCAGAGCGGTTTATGGCCGATGTATGGTCTTGGTCGTCACGACTTGCAAGAATGCCAATGAGACCCAGAATACCGACTAGGACAGCTAAGCTCTTTAGAATCTTCACAGCTTCTCCGTAAGGCCGTCTTCTCGTCAGCAGGTAGGCGAAGCGAACTTGGTCACTCGCACATGCTTGTAGAACGAAGGTGTTATCACGGTTTCACTGGCGGCGTAGGGCGATGATCTGAGGCTGCCGAATCGGGCGCCCCTACTGCCCCATGAAGCGTTCGCGGCGGGAGAGCCACCAGCCGTATTGCTCCGGCCAGGCATCCCAGCGGCCGTCGGCGCCGAGCGCCTTGGCGGCGTGGTGCGGCCAGAACGGGTTGTAGAGCGCCTCCCGCGCAATCGCGATCAGGTCGGCGTCGCCGGACTGCAGGATTTCCTCGGCGTGGGCCGGCTCGACGATCAGGCCGACGGCCATGGTCGAAACGCCGGCCTCCTTGCGGATCTGCGCCGAGAAGGGCACCTGGAAGCCGTATTGCCGCGGCAGGCGGGTCGCGGTCGCCGGGCCGCCGATGCCGCCGGAGGAGCAGTCGACCATATCGACGCCGATCTCCCTGAGCGCGCCGGCGAAGACGACCGAGTCTTCGATCTCCCAGCCGCCCTCGACCGAATCGATGCTGGAAATGCGGTAGAACAGCGGCTTGGTCTCCGGCCACGCGGCGCGCACCGCCTGCGCGACCGAAAGCGGAAAGCGCATCCGGCCGGCCCGCTCGCCGCCCCAGGCGTCGCTGCGATGGTTCGAGATCGGCGACAGGAAGCTGTGCAGCAGGTAGCCGTGTGCGCCGTGGATTTCGAGCACGTCGGCGCCAGCCGCATCCGCCCGCCCGGCCGCCGCCACGAAGGCGTCGCCAATTTGCGCGAGGCCGGCCTCGTTGAGCTCCGCCGGCATCAGCCAGCCCTCCTGCATCGGCAGCGGGCTGGGCGCGACCGGGTCCCACGGCGTCTCGCCGCGCGCGGCGTCGCGCTCGTCCATCGGGCCGTTGCCGTGCCACGGCCGCTGCATGCTCGCCTTGCGCCCGGCATGGGCGATCTGCACCCCGGCCGCCGCGCCCTGGCCCTGCAGGAAGCGGATCGCCGGCTTGAGCGCGTCGGCGTGGGCGTCGCTCCAGATGCCGAGGTCGCCGTAGGTGATGCGCCCGCGCTCCTCGACCGACGCGGCCTCGGTGAAGACCAGCCCGGCGCCGCCCATGGCGAAGCTGGAGAGATGGGCGAAGTGCCAGTCCTGCGCCAGCCCTTCGACCGCCGAATACTGGCACATCGGCGCGATGACGATGCGGTTGCGCAGGGTCAGGCCGCGCAGCGCCTTGGGCTGGAACAGCAGCGGCGTTCCGGCCGCCGCTCGCTTTGAGACGTCTACGGATTCGGGCATCTAGAGCTTCTTTTTCAGGATTTCGTTCACAACCGCCGGGTTGGCCTGGCCTTTCGTCGCCTTCATGACCTGGCCGACGAACCAGCCGGCGACCTTGGGCTGTTCCTTCGCCTGGGCGACCTGTTTCGGGTTCTCGGCGATCAGCCGGTCCACGATCTCCTCGATGGCGCCGGTGTCGCTGATCTGCTTCAGCCCCTTCGCCTCGACGATTGTCTTGGCGTCCCCGCCGGTCTCGAACATCTCGTCGAACACGTCCTTGGCGATGCGGCCGGAAATGTCGCCGCTCTCGATCAGCGCCAGCAGGCCGGACAGCTTCTCCGCCGTCACGGGCGAGTCCGCGCGGCGCTGGCCTGCCTTGTTCAGCCGGCCGTAGAACTCGTTGATCACCCAGTTGCCGGCCAGCTTCGGATCCCTGCGGCCCGCGGCCACGGCCTCGAAGAAATCGGCGTCCTCCCGGTCGGCGGCGAGCGTGGCCGCGTCCCCCGCACTCAGGCCGTAGTCCGCTACGAAGCGCGCTTTCTTCGCGTCCGGCAACTCCGGCAGGCCGACCCTCATCTCCTCGACCCAGTCCGGGTCCAGTTCCAGCGGCAGCAGGTCCGGGTCCGGGAAATAGCGGTAGTCGTGCGCCTCTTCCTTGGAGCGCATCGCCCTGGTCTCGCCGCGGCCGGGATCGAACAGGCGGGTCTCCTGCTCGATCGTGCCGCCGTCTTCAAGAATTTCGATCTGCCGCCGCGCCTCGTGCTCGATGGCCTGCCTGATGAAGCGGATCGAGTTGAGATTCTTGATCTCGCAGCGCGTGCCGAGCGGTTCGCCCGGCTGACCCTTTTTGACTCTTCGGCGCACCGAGACGTTGACGTCGGCGCGCAGGGAGCCCTGCTCCATGTTGCCGTCGCAGGTGCCGAGATAACGCAGGATCGAGCGCAGCTTGGCGAGATAGGCGCCGGCCTCGTCGGCCGAGCGCAGGTCCGGCTTCGAGACGATCTCCATGAGCGCGACGCCGGCCCGGTTTAGGTCGACGAAGGTGCGCTTCGGGTCCATGTCGTGGACCGATTTGCCGGCGTCCTGCTCGAGATGCAGCCGCTCGATTCGCACCGTGCGGCTCGTGCCGTCGTCCAGGTCCACGGTGACTTCGCCCTCGCCGACGATCGGGTCCTTGTACTGGCTGATCTGGTAGCCGGCCGGCAGGTCGGGATAGAAATAGTTCTTGCGGTCGAACACGCTACGCAGGTTGATCTTCGCGTTGAGGCCGAGGCCGGTGCGCACCGCCTGCTCGACGCAGCGCCGGTTGATGACCGGCAGCATGCCGGGAAAGGCGGCGTCGACCAGCGAGACCTGCGTGTTCGGTTCGGCGCCGAAAGCCGTCGCCGCGCCGGAGAACAGCTTGGCGTCCGACATCACCTGGGCGTGGACCTCCAGCCCGATGACGGTTTCCCACGCGCCGGTCCGGCCTTCGATCAGGGTCATGGTGCGTTCCGGGATTCTGTCGGAAATCCAGCATTGCCACCCCGGCCGACCGCAGGGAGAGCCGGGGTCCAGAGCCCGCCCTGAGCCTGTCGAAAGGGCCGACCCGAAAGGCCTGTGCTTGTCGCTCTGGTCCCCGGATCGTCGCTTCGCTCCGTCCGGGGCGACACGAAGGGGAATTCGGAAAACCGACTCCCCGTATCGACACTCACCGTTCCTATCCGCCCTCAGTCCGCCTCGCTCATCACCTGCTCGCGGGCCTCTTTCTCGCAGTCCTCGAGCTGGCGGCGGATCTGGTGGTCGCTTTTCTCGACGCTCCTGGCCTCGAAATCGCCCTTGATCTTGCGGATCACGTCTTCGGGGCCGGGTTCCTCGAAATCGGCCTCGACGACCTGCTTGGCATAGGCCTCGGCATCCGCGCCGGTCAGGTCCATCAGCTCGGCCGCCCACAGGCCGATCAGCTTGTTGCGCCGCATTTCGACGCGGAACTGGAGCTGCTGGTCGTGCTCGAATTTCTTCTCGAACGCTTTTTCTCGGTCGTCGAAAGTCGCCATCGTCCGGTCGTCGTCCCTGTCTTGCGGCCGGGACACGTTGCCGTGGCCCGTGTTTCCTGGATCGTCGGGCCCTTATATAAGGGCGCGTCCCCGGCAGGTAGCGGATTTTATGTGCACTGTTGTCATCCTGCGCCGGCCCGGCCACCGGTGGCCGCTGCTGCTCGCCGCCAACCGCGACGAGATGAAGGACCGGCCCTGGCGGCCGCCGGACCGGCACTGGCCCGACCGGCCGTGGGTCGTGGCGGGCATCGATCTCGAGGCCGGCGGCACCTGGCTCGGCATGAACGATTCCGGCGTCGTCGCGGCGGTGATGAACCGGACGGCGAGCCTCGGCCCGGCGGCGGACAAGCGCTCGCGCGGCGAACTGGTGCTGGACGCGCTCGATTCGGACGATGCAGCGGACGCCGCGGAGCGGATGCGCCATCTCGACGGCAACGCCTGGCGCGAATTCAATCTGGCGATCGCCGACGACCGCGACGCCTTCTGGCTGCGCAGCCGGGGCCGCGCCGCGGGCGGGCGGGTCGAGTGCTTTCCGCTGCCCGAGGGCCTGTCCATGCTGACGGCGCGCGAACGCAACGACCGGGTCTCCAGCCGGATCGACCGCTATCTCGACCGGTTCGCCGACGCCCTGGCGCCGGACCCGGACGCCTTCGGCGGCGACTGGGCGGAATGGCGCGACCTGATGGCCGATACGGAGCGCGGCGCCGACGGCGAACCGGACTCCGCCATGTGCATTGATACGGATTTCGGCTTCGCGACAACGTCCAGTTCGCTGATCGCCCTGCCGGCGGCCGGGTCGCGTGCTTTACGGGCGGGCGCGGCCTCGATCTGGAAATTCGCCGCAGGACCGCCCGCCGCCTGCCCCTACGAGCCGGTTGCCGCGCTCGACGGGCCGGCCGCTCCCGCCCGCGCTGCCGGCTGAAACCCGATCCGCCGCGGTGCGTAAATTTGTTTTGAGAGGCCCGGGTTGCTAAACGTGCCCTGCGGCCAACATTCCAAGGGACCGTGGATGCCGGCCGCCGGACAGGCTGCGTAATCCGACAGTCCGATTTCCAGTATCGTCGGGGGGTTGAGGAGCACCATGGCCAGACGCAGACGGATTTACGAAGGCAAGGCCAAGGTCCTGTACGAAGGGCCGGAACCGGGCACGATCGTCCAGTATTTCAAGGACGACGCCAGCGCCTTCAACGCCCAGAAGAAGGGCGTGATCAGCGGCAAGGGCGTGCTCAACAACCGCATCTCCGAATATATCATGCTGCGGCTGAACGAGATCGGCGTGCCGACCCATTTCGTGCGCCGGCTGAACATGCGCGAGCAACTCGTCCACGAGGTCGAGATCATTCCCCTCGAAGTGGTGGTGCGCAACGTGGCGGCGGGGACGATGTCCCAGCGGCTCGGCATCGAGGAGGGCACGCCCCTGCCCCGCTCGATCGTCGAGTTCTACTACAAGAACGACGATCTCAGCGATCCGCTGGTCAGCGAAGAGCATATCACCGCCTTCGGCTGGGCGACGCCGCAGGACCTGGACGACATGATGGCGCTGGCGCTGCGCATCAACGATTTCATGGTCGGCCTGTTCCTCGGCGTCGATATCCGGCTGGTCGATTTCAAGCTGGAGTTCGGCCGCTGGTACGACGAGAACGACTATATGCGCATCCTGCTGGCCGACGAGATCACGCCGGACAGCTGCCGCCTGTGGGACGTCAAGACCAACGAAAAACTGGACAAGGACCGCTTCCGCCGCGACATGGGCAATGTCGAGGAAGCCTATCAGGAAGTGGCGCGCCGCCTCGGCATCCTTCCCGACGCCGGCCCGCAGGATCTGAAGGGCACCAAGAGCATCAACTGACGATGGCGGCCCCCCTTGAGAGCGCCCTCCACGAGAGTGCGCCCGTGAGAGCGCCCCGATGAGAGCAAGAGTCCATGTCACGCTCAAGCCCGGCGTGCTCGATCCCCAGGGCAAGGCGATCGCCCACGCCCTGGAAGCGCTCGGCTTCGACGGCGTGGCCGACGTCCGGCAGGGCAAGTATATCGAGATCGACCTGAAGGACGGTTCCGGCGGCGATGACAGCGCCGGAGGGGCCGAGGCCCGGGTCGGCGACCGGGTCAGGGAGATGTGCGAGAAGCTGCTGGCCAACACGGTAATCGAGAATTACCGCATCGAGATCGAAGCCTGAGCGTGCGGCGGGCCGGCCGTCAGCGGGATCGGACATGAGGCGCGGCCGGCGATGAAATCCGCCATCGTGGTCTTTCCCGGCACGAACCGGGAGCAGGACATGGCCGAGGCGCTGGAAATGGCGTCCGGCCGGCCGCCGGCCATGGTCTGGCACCGGGACAGCGCGCTTCCGGACGCCGACCTGATCGTGGTTCCCGGCGGCTTTTCCTATGGCGACTATCTGCGCGCCGGGGCGATGGCGGCCCACTCGCCGGTGCTGCGCAGCGTTGCAGAGGCGGCGCAGAGGGGCGTGGCGGTGCTCGGCGTGTGCAACGGCTTCCAGATCCTGGTCGAAGCCGGCCTGCTGCCCGGCGCCCTGCTGAGCAACGCCTCGCTCAAATTCGTCTGCCGGGATATCGGCCTCAGCGTCGCCAGCGGCGAGACGATGTTTTCCGCCGGCTACGAGGCCGGGCAGGTCCTGCGCATGCCGGTCGCCCATCACGACGGCAACTATTTCGCCGATGCCGACACCCTGGACCGGCTGGAGGACGAAGACCGGATCGCCTTCCGCTACGCGCCGCTCGGCGGCGAAGGCGCGGACCGCTTCAACCCGAACGGCTCTGTGCGCGACATCGCCGGCATCTACAACGGGTCCGGCAACGTCCTCGGCATGATGCCCCATCCGGAAAACGCCATCCGCGCCGACCAGGGCAGCACCGACGGGCGCGGCCTGTTCGCCGGCCTGGCCGCCGCGCTGGGATAGCCGGGCTTGAGACCGGCCGGCCCGCCGTGACCCGGACCCTGCCCCTGACGCTCGCGCTGCTCGGCGCCTGCGTCGCCGTCTTCGTCTATGCGACGACCCTGTCCGGCGAGGACTATGCGCAGTTCCTCGTGCGCCATGCGCTGATCCCGCGCCTGCTGTTCGGCGAGCCGGTGGACACCGCCGGGTACAGCCCCCTGCCGGCGCCGGTCACGCTCGTCACCTCCCTGTTCGTCCACGGCGATACGGCACATCTGGTGCTGAACATGATCGTGCTGATCTCGTTCGGCGCCATCGTCGAGCGCGCCCTCGGCGCGTGGCGGCTGGCGGCGATCTATTTCGTTGCCGGGATCGCCGGCGGCCTGCTCCACGCCGCGATCGAGCCGAACAGTATCGTGCCGATCGTCGGCGCCAGCGGCGCACTCTCCGGCGTGTTTGCGACCGCCTTCCTGCTCGAACCAAGGGGCCGGATCATCCTGGTGGTCGTTCCGATGCCCTACTGGCTCGGCATGATCGTCTTCGTCGCCGCCCACGCCGTCTTCATCGCGACCGGCTGGTCGCCGGGAATTGCCTGGCTCGCCCATGTCGGCGGCCTGCTGGGCGGCTTCGCCGCGACGGCGGTACTCGCACCGAGACTGTTGGGCCGGGTGTAACGCCGGCATGATCTCGACGACCGTCCTGCTGGCGGTTCTCGGCTCCGCCCTGCTGCACGCGGCCTGGAACGCGGTGGTCAAGTCGCGCGCCGATCCGGTGATCGGCATCGCCTGGCTGTCGGTCGGCTCCGGCGTCGCGGCCGGACTCGCGCTGCCCTTCGTCGCCTTCCCGGTGGCGGCGGCCTGGCCCTTCATCCTGGCCTCGACGGCGATCCACACCGTCTACAACCTGATGCTGGCGACCGCCTACAGCCACGGCGATTTCAGCCGGGTCTATCCGATCGCCCGCGGCGGCGCGCCGCTGATCGTGACGCTGGTAACGCTTGCGTTCCTGGCCGAGGAGCTCAACGCCCGGTCGCTCGCCGCCATCGGCCTGATCCTGCTGGCGATCCTGGGCGTCGCCTGGCGCCGGGCCGGCGAACGGCGGGCAGCCCAAGAAGGCGGAGGCGGCGACCGCTCCCTCGTCTTCGCCGGCCTGACGGCGGTCGCCATCGCCGGCTACACAATCGCCGACGGGCTCGGCGCCCGCGCCGCAGGCGATGCCGTGCCCTACATCCTGTGGCTGTTTTTCGTCGACGCCTGGCCGACCGTCCTGATCGTCATGTGGATGCGGCGCGGGCGCTTCAGGCAGACGCCGCGCGGCGACATCGTGCGCTCGGTGGCCGGCGGGCTGCTCTCCATGCTCGCCTACGGCATCGTCGTCTGGGCGATGGTGTCGGCCCCGGTCGCCGTGGTCGCGGCCCTGCGCGAGAGCAGCATCCTGTTCGCCGCGCTGATCGGCGTGTTCGTGCTCAAGGAACGGCCGGGCCCGGTGCGCATCGCCGCCATCGTCCTGCTCGTCGCGGCGGTGGCATTGCTGCGGCTTTCGTAACCCGTTGCGCTAACCCTGGATCAGCAGGCCGATGCCGGCGAAGAGCAGGAACCACAGCACGACCAGCCGGAAGGTCTCGGCGCTGATCCGGCGGAACAGCTTCACGCCGACGAAGGTGCCGGCGAGCGTCACCGGCGCGCAGTAGACGACCAGCCAGACGACCTCTTCGGTGAAAAACCCGGCGGCGATCTGGACGCCGCAGGCGATCGACAGGATCAGCGTGTTGAAGGGCTGGTAGATGCTGCGCGCCACCGTCGGCGACCAGCCGCGGAACTGGGACCAGATGACCGGCAGCGCGCCAGCCAGGCCGATCATGCCGCCGAGCACCCCGCCGATAAAGCCGACCGCGCCGTCGGCCACCGGCCGCTTGCCGGGAAACGGCGGTTTTATCCGCACCAGCAGGCCGAAAGCCGCATACAGGACGATCACGACGCCGACCGCCATCTTCACCGTATCGGCCGGCAGATGATCGAGCAGCCAGACGCCGAGCGGAATCCCGACCGCGCCGGCGGCCACCATCGGCATGGTGCGTTTCCAGTCGAGCTGGTCCTTGAAGGCCGGCAGGCCGGCGACCTGGGCGATCACCGAGGCGGCGAGGATCAGCGGCACGGCGACCGTGGGCGCAAGCACATAGAGCCAGAAGGCCGAGGCGGCGAGCGCCGTGCCGAAGCCGGTCAGCCCGCTGACCAGCCCCGCCGCCAGCGCACCCAGCAGCACGAAGAGGAGTTCGAGGGTCATGGGGTCAGGCGGGCGACCTGTAGGCGCTCAGATTTTTCGGACGGTCGAGCGCGCTTTCCAGCAAGCCGCGATCCCGCAGCCCGGAACTACCGCCGGAAGCGGCAAGAACCTCGCGGTGTATGGCTTCGACCATTGCGGCGGTCAGCCATCGCGGAGTCTTCACCGCTCGGCAAGTTTCTTCAGCGCCTCCCGGTGGCGGCGTATATAGCGGCGGCTCGCGTCGAGAACCGTGTCGAAATCGGGATCGTGCGCGGCGGGCGCAATCCTCTCCGGCGCCCGGTCGCGCGAATCCGCCGTCGAGGCTGCGCCGCCCGAATGGCGCGCCTTACCGGTCTTCGAATACTGGACCCTGGAGGTCGGGGCGCTCATTGCTGCGCTTCCGGCTCGGTTCAAGAGGTGTTTGTTGATATGACAGACTTGACGACAGCGGCAACCCCTGCCGTGCATCGACGATCCGGACAGCTGCGTCCCTGCGACCGGATTGTCACTGCGGTGAATCATTTCTCGCAGGCGGGCGGCACGGCGGCGCTATACTGGCCGGCAATGGGGCCCGCAGCACGCCTGGCAGCATGGGGCGACGACCATGAGCGACAGCAGCAAACCGACCCTCGAAGACTGGCGCGCCGTCGCGGCGAAGGAGATGCGTGGCGGGTCGCCCGACGACCTTGTGTGGCAGACGCCCGAGGGCATCCCGGTCAAGCCGCTCTACACGGCCGAAGACCTGGAAGGGCTGGAAAGCGCGGAGAGCCTGCCCGGCCTGTTCCCCTTCCTGCGCGGGCCCAAGGCGACCATGTATGCCGGCCGGCCCTGGACGATCCGGCAATATGCCGGTTTCTCGACCGCCGAGGACTCCAACGCCTTCTACCGGCGCAACCTGGCGGCCGGGCAGATGGGCCTGTCGGTCGCCTTCGACCTCGCCACCCACCGGGGTTACGACAGCGACCATCCGCGGGTCGTCGGCGACGTCGGCAAGGCCGGCGTGGCGATCGACAGCGTCGAGGACATGAAGATCCTGTTCGACGGCATCCCGCTCGACCGCATGTCGGTCTCCATGACCATGAACGGCGCCGTGCTGCCGGTGCTCGCCGGCTTCATCGTCGCCGGCGAGGAACAGGGCGTCGCGGCCAAGAACCTGTCCGGGACCATCCAGAACGACATCCTCAAGGAGTTCATGGTCCGCAACACCTACATCTATCCGCCCGAGCCCTCGATGCGGATCGTCTCGGACATCATCGGCTACACCGCCGAAAACATGCCGCGCTTCAACTCGATCTCGATCAGCGGCTACCACATGCAGGAAGCCGGCGCGACCTGCGCCCAGGAGCTCGCCTACACCATCGCCGACGGGCTGGAATATGTCCGCGCCGCCAAGGCGAGCGGGCTTGACGTCGACCGGTTCGCGCCGAGGCTCAGCTTCTTCTTCTGCCTCGGCATGAACTTCTTCATGGAGGTCGCCAAGCTGCGCGCCGCCCGGCTGCTGTGGGCCGAACTGCTGGCGGCGGAATTCGCGCCGCAGGATCCGCGCTCCATGATGCTGCGCACCCACTGCCAGACCAGCGGCTGGTCGCTGACCGAGCAGGACCCGTACAACAATATCGTGCGCACCGCCTACGAGGCGCTGGCCGGCGCGCTCGGCGGCACCCAGAGCCTGCACACCAACAGCTTCGACGAGGCGATCGGCCTGCCGACGGAGTTCTCGGCCCGCATCGCGCGCAACACCCAGCTCATCCTGCAGAACGAGACCGGGGTGACCAAGGTCGTCGATCCGCTGGCCGGCTCCTACTATGTCGAACGGCTGACCGCCTCGCTGGCCGAGGTCGCGCGCGGCCTGATCGCCGAGGTCGAGGCGGCCGGCGGCATGACCCGCGCGGTCGCCGAGGGGCTGCCCAAGCGGCGGATCGAGGAAAGCGCCGCGCGGCGCCAGGCCCGCATCGACCGGGGCGAGGAGGTCATCGTCGGGGTTAACAAATTCCAGCCGGCCGAGGAAACCCGGGTCGACGTGCTGGAGGTCGACAACACGAAAGTCCGCGAGCAGCAGGTCGCGCGGCTGAACCGGATCCGCGAGAGCCGCAACGGCGCGGCCTGCGACGCGGCGCTGGCGGCGCTCACGACGGTCGCCGGGACCGGAGAGGGCAACCTGCTCGACGCCTGCGTGGCGGCGGCGCGGGCGCGGGCCACGGTCGGCGAAATCTCCGACGCCATGGAGCGGGCCTGGGGCCGCCACCGGGCCGACGCCCATGTCATCGGCGGCGTCTATGGCGCGGCCTATGGCGACGACGCGGAATTCCTGCGGATCCGCGAGTCGGTCGCCGATTTCGCCGGTTACGAGGGCCGCCGGCCGCGCCTGCTGGTCGCCAAGCTGGGCCAGGACGGCCACGACCGCGGCTCCAAGGTGATCGCCACGGCCTTCGCCGACATCGGCTTCGAGGTCGATATCGGGCCGCTGTTCGCCACGCCGGAAGAGGCGGCGCGCCAGGCGGTCGAAAACGACGTCCACGTCGTCGGCGTGAGCAGCCAGGCCGCCGGCCACAAGACGCTGGTGCCCCAGTTGATCGACGCCCTGCACGACCAGGGCGCCGGCGACATCCTGGTGATCTGCGGCGGCGTCGTCCCGCAGCAGGACTACGAGTTCCTCAAGGCCAAAGGCGTCGCCGCGGTCTACGGCCCCGGCACCAACATCCCGAAGGCCGCCGGCGAAGTGCTCGGCATGATCAAGGCGGGGCGGGAGATGGCGGCGGAATGAGGCCGGGCAACCGGAAAACGGGATAACCGATCTTCGTTTTTGTACAATCGTTCAAAATTAGATTCCGGCGATTGGCGCGGAAAATCAGGCGCTTGGCCCGCTTCCCTGATCTGGACAGACCGGTCCATCTTTTCGAAAAAAAATTTCGGGACGGCCCGGCTGCGGCCCCGTGACGATCCCGGCAAAGCCTTGCACCGCAACGCTTTCGGGGAGAGCGGCTACCCGGAGCGCCATGCCGGATAGGGCGCAAAAAATTCCGATGTAGGATTATATTCCTCATTTACTCCTGCCCGGCCGTTCATTCGCCGTTTCCGGAGAACAGGCTGGAAAAACAGAAGGTCGCCCGGTCTTCCTGACTTGGTCCGGCTTGGAGACGGCGCACCCCGTTGTGCAGCAAATTTGCCGGGATACGGCATACTTCACAGGATTCGTCTGCGAAATGAGCGCCGACCGAATCCCCCTCCCCCAGGGGATTCCTCTGCGAAACCCTTCGTCGTCATTCCGACCGAAGCCGCGCCCCTGCGGGCCGGGGCGTAGCGGAGGAATCCCGGCTCGATCCTGACGAACGGGAACCCGGAGTCTTGCGACGAGATTCCTCCACTCCGCGCCCCTGGCGGGGCGCTCCGGTCGGAATGACGGGATGGGAGACAGAAAGCAGGCGCACGGTCTCGCCCCTTGCACAGGGGAATCCTTGGGGGAGGGGCGAATGCGGTGCTTTGCCGGCTGGATCGGACGGGGAAAGGCGCCCGCGGGGCGTTTTGGGCGCAGTTCGGGCGTTGGCAGGGACCCATATAGGAGACGAAAACCGGGACGTCAAGGTAAAAAGTAACATAATAGGTAAATAATTTAATTTTGTCTGACCGTGCCGGATTTCCGCCCCCCAACGCCCACGCGGTCTTGCTCGCCGCCCGGCTACCCCTACCCCGCCCGCACGACGCTCACGAAATTCTCATACAGGATCCGCGCGTCGCGGTTGAAGCCGGGCATGTTGCGGGCGGTTTCGGCGGCGAAGGGGGCGAGGCTGCCGGGCCCGAGGGTCTTTTCCAGCGAGGCGGCGTAAGCCGGCACAGCGCCCCATTCGTCGACCGTCGTCGGCGTCTGCTCGACATGATACTGGATGCCCCAGGCATTGCGCCCGACCCGGAAGGACTGGATCGCGCAGACCGGCGACGACGCCAGGGTAACGCCGCCCTCGGGCAGTTCCGTTACCGCGCAGCCGTGCCATTGCAGGCAGGTCACCGTGTCGTCCAGACCGGCGAGCAGCGGGTCGGCGCGGCCGGCCCCGGTGAGTTCGACCGTGAGCACGCCGACCTCGGCCTCGGCCATGCGCTCGACCCGGCCGCCGAGCGCGTCGGCGAGCATCTGGTGGCCGAGGCAGACGCCGAGGAAGGGCATCTCCCGCCCCCGTACCGCCTCGCGGATCGCCGCCTTTTCGTCGATCAGCCAGGGGAATTCCGCCTCGTCGAACACGTCCATCGGCCCGCCCATGGAGATCACGGCGTCGTAGCCGCCGAGCGCCGGGATCGCCTCGCCCTCGTCGAGCTCGACGGCGTCCCATTCGATGCCGTCTTCGCGCATGAAATCGCGGAACACGCCGGGATGTTCGATCTCGATATGCTGGAGGACGAGGAATTTCATCGCCGGGCTCTCCGGGAAGCAAGGGCCGCCGTCCGATCCGGGCGCGCGGCGGCGGAAGCGCTTCGCGTTAAATCACAGCCGGACGGCGCGGTGAAGCCGCAATACCGCCGGCAACCGCCGACAAAACGGCTTGACAGTGACGCGAACATATCGTGTACATTAATGTTGCTTCGCGACTGTTCCCACGGGCAGGCGGCAGGCGGGGCGAGGGCTTGCGGCCCGACCGTCCGCAAACCACCGGAGCTGCCCGATGACCGGCCGCGCCTCCACCGGGACTCTGCCTGCGGCGCAGCGCGCCCAGGCGCTGATCGCCGGCTTCCTGAAGCGGCACAGGCAGCTGGTTGCCGCCTGCGCACCGGAGGGCCGCGCCGCGCCCGCTGCCGGCGGCGGAGCCCCGGATGCCGACCCGGACGCATCCGCCCCGCCGGCCCGCCCCCGGGGCTATGTGGCAGGCGATTATGCGGTGTATGCCGTGCATTTCGCCAACCGTGCGAGCGCCCTGTGCGCGGCCGCGCTGCCGGGGCCGATGGACGACGAAGCCACGTTCGCCTTCGCCTGCGAACCGCTCGGCGCGGGCCTGGGCCTCGCGCCGCGCGAAGCGGCCGAGTTGATGGTCAGGATACTGCTGCAGACGCCGCACAATGCGGACGGCAGCGAACTCGACGATACCCAGATCAGTGCGCTGTCGAAAGACGAGCTGCGCTGGATCCTGATCGCGGAGATCGCCCAGCGCGACGCGGAAACCGCGGCGGCCGCCTTCGAGGGAGGCGAGTCGTCCGTCACCCTGTCCCAAAGCGACATCGAGCCGCTCGCCGGCCTGCTGGACCTCTCCTTTATCCCCGATCCGGACCACGAGCGGCTTGCTGCGGAAATCGAGCGCAGGCAAAGTTGAACCGGAGGCCGCATCACCCGCCAGCCGCGAGAAGACGCCATGTCCGGACCCGTCACCTTCTATACCAACCCGATGTCGCGCGGGCAGATCGTGCGCTGGGCGCTGGAAGAGTCCGGGGCCGCCTACGAGACCGTCATCGTCGAATACGGCGCCGACATGAAGGCACCGGACTATCTGGCGATCAACCCGATGGGCAAGGTGCCGGCGATCCGGCACGAAGGCCGGGTCGTGACCGAGTGCGCCGCGATCTGCGCCTGGCTCGCCGAGGCCTTCCCGGAGGCCGGGCTGGCGCCGGCGGCCGACGAGCGCGCCGCCTACTACCGCTGGATGTTCTTCGCCGCCGGCCCGCTGGAACAGGCGATAACCGCGCAGGCCATGGGCTGGACGACGGAGGAAGACAGGAGCGCGATGCTCGGTTACGGCAGCTTCGACGATACGATCGACGCCGTCGAAGCCATGCTCCGCGACAACGACCATGTCTGCGGCAGCCGCTTTACCATGGCGGACGTCTATGTCGGCAGCCATATAGAGTGGGGACTGAACTTCGGCACGCTGCCGAAGCGGCCGGCCTTCGAGGCCTACGCCGGCCGGATCGCCGGGCGCGCGGCCCACAAGCGCGCCCGCGGGATCGACGCGGCGCTGATCGCCGAGCGGGAAGCCGCCGGGTCCTGAAAGCCATGAGGATCAGCGCAATTGCGCATATCCTGTCGGAACGAAACCGGAAACCTGCTATATCTTGAGCAACGGCCACGATCGCGCTATTGTCTGCCGGGAAGACACCGGGCGAAAGCCGTGCCATGTCCGCAATGCCTGATCTGTTCGCCGATCCGCCGAAACCGCCCGCGCGCAATGCGCGAAACGGCGCCAGGCCGAACGCGAAATCCGGAGCCCGGTCCGATTCCCGATCTGAGTCTGGACCGTCCCGGAACCCTGCGGGCAAGCCGGCGCGCAAGCAGGCCTATACTGCGCGCGACATCGAGGTCCTCGAAGGGCTGGAGCCGGTCCGCAAGCGGCCGGGCATGTATATCGGCGGTACGGACGAGCGCGCCCTGCACCATCTGGCGGCCGAGGTGATCGACAACGCGATGGACGAGGCGGTCGCCGGCCACGCGACCCGCGTCGAGGTCGCGCTGGGCGCGGACAACTGCGTCACCATCCGCGACAACGGCCGCGGCATCCCGACCGATCCGCATCCGAAATTCCGCGACAAGTCCGCCCTCGAGGTCATTCTCACGACCCTGCATTCCGGCGGCAAGTTCGGTGGCGAGGCCTATACCACTTCCGGCGGACTGCACGGCGTCGGCCTGTCGGTCGTGAACGCGCTGTCCGACCGCCTGGAGGTCGAGGTGGCGCGCGACGGGCGCCTGTGGACCCAGCGCTACAGCCGGGGCGCGCCGCGCGGCCGGCTGGACGAGGCCGGCCCGTGCCACAACCGGCGCGGCACGACGGTGCGCTTCCATCCCGACCCGAAAATCTTCGGCGACGGCGTGGCGTTTCGCGCGGCGACGCTGTACCGGATGGCCCGGTCCAAGGCCTACCTGATTGGCGGCGTCGAGATCCGCTGGAGCTGCGCGCCGGAGGCGTTGCCGGCCGAAGGCGGCCTCCCGGAGAAGGAGACCATCCGCTTTCCCGGCGGCATCCGCGACTATCTTCAGGAGGCGCTGGGCGATCGCGCCGGCTTTACCGGCTCGGCCTTCGCCGGCGCCGCGCCGCTCAACGGCGAGGGCCGGGTCGAATGGGCGGTCGCCTGGCCGGCGGACGAAAAGGGATTCGTCCATTCCTACGTCAATACGGTGCCGACGCCCCAGGGCGGCAGCCACGAACAGGGGTTCCGCGCCGCCCTGGTCAAGGGCCTGCGCAGCCATGCCGAACTCGCCAACATCCGCAAGGCCGGGCAGATCGCCGGCGAGGATGCGATGGACGGCGCCAGCGCGATGCTCTCGGTCTTCATCGCCGATCCGCAGTTCCAGGGCCAGACCAAGGAACGGCTCGGCATGCCGGAGGCCGCCCGCCTGGTCGAGCAGGCCGTGCGCGACCATTTCGACCATTTCCTGTCCGGCGACCCTTCGGGCGCGCGGCGGCTGATCGACCACCTGGTCGAAAAGGCCGAGGACCGGGCGCGCCGCAAGGCCGAGCGCGACCGCAAGCGCGCCAACGCCGCGGCCCGCCTGCGCCTGCCGGGCAAGCTGGCCGACTGTTCGACGCGCTCGGCCGATAATACGGAGATCTTCCTGGTCGAGGGCGATTCGGCCGGCGGCTCGGCCAAGCAGGCGCGCAACCGGGCGACCCAGGCCGTGCTGCCGCTGCGCGGCAAGATCCTGAACGTCGCCAGCGCCTCGGCCGACAAGATGCGCGCCAACCTGGAGCTGAACGACCTGATCCTCGCGCTCGGCTGCGGCACCCGCGGCACCTACGACGCCGACAAGCTGCGCTACGAGCGGGTGATCATCATGACGGACGCCGATGTCGATGGCGCCCACATCGCCTCCCTGCTGCTGACCTTCTTCTATCGCGAGATGCCGGAGCTGGTGCGCAGCGGCCATCTTTACCTCGCCATGCCGCCGCTCTACCGGCTCGCCCAGGGCGGCACGGTCGCCTTCGCGCGCGACGATGCGCACAAGGACGCACTGCTGCGGGAAACCTTCGACGGCCGCGGCAAAGTCGAGATCAGCCGCTTCAAGGGGCTGGGCGAAATGCCGCCGGCCCAGCTCAAGCAAACCACGATGGATCCGGGGAGCCGCACCCTGCTGCGCGTGACGGTGCCGGCGGACAGCGACCCCCACGAGGCCGGCGCGGCGCGGGAAACCGGCGAGCTGGTCGAGAAACTGATGGGCCGCAAGCCCGAGCCGCGCTTCGAATTCATCCAGGAACGGGCGAAATTCGTCGAGGATATCGACCTGTAGTCCGGATTTTCCGCCCGGCTACGGCCGGCGCAGCCCCTTCCGGCGGCCCGCACGCCAGCCTTCGAAACAAGATTGCCGGGGGCGACTCCGGCCCCTTGTCTTGCCGCGTATCAGACGATGCGGCGCCCGGTTTCCGGCAGCTCATACGAATTTGTGACATATCGGAAAAAATATTCCTCTTTACTTTAAGGGCTTTTGACTACATCTTCATCGAAATCCGTAAGTACTCATCTGTCTTTGGAGCATCCGGTCATGTCTCTTAAAAGAATGCTTCACGTCACCCTGGCATTGCTGTTCCTGGGCGGCCTGGGCGGCGGGCTGGCAGCCTGCAACACCATCGAAGGCGTCGGCGAGGACATCTCGTCGACCGGGCGCTTCGTCAAAGACAAGGTGTTCACCGAATAGGGCCGATGCGGGCGACCGGAGCCGGCCGGCCGGTTTCCAGCGCCCTCGCCCAGCGTCTGACCCGGGCCCTGTTGACGCCGAAATCCCAAATTCCGTACTGCGCACGGCTATAGATCGCCGGCGCCGAACTGTTGCTTTGCGCGCCGGGCATCACCGCCACGCTGATCCTGTCGGGAAAGCGGAAGATTCGGCCCGGCCTGCGGGAGCCTACCGGATGAGCGCGGAGACCGCGCGGAATTCCGGGTGGCCGGCCGTGCGCAGCCATTCGAACAGGACCATTTCGGTGCTGACGATCCCGATGCCGGCGGTGCGCATCCGCTCGACCGCCAGGTCGCGGTTCTCGGCCGTGCGGGATGTAACGGCGTCCGCCACGACATGGACCCGGTAGCCGGCGCCCGCCAGATCGAGGGCGGTCTGCAGCACGCAGACATGGGCCTCCATACCGCACAGTATGGCATCGCGCCGCCCGGTTTCGGCCCCGGTTTTGGCCCCGGTTTCGGCCCCGGTCTCGGCAAGGACGGCGGCCAGCCGGTCGTCGGCCTGGCACGAGAAATGGACCTTGTCGAAGATCCGCTCCGGGTCGGCCTTCTCCCGCACGGCGGCGACGGTAGGCCCGAGGCCGCGGGGATACTGTTCCGAGACGGTGTGCGGCACGCCGAGCAGGGCCGCAGCGTCGAGCAGAATGCCGGCGCGTTCGACGACCCGCGCACCGTCCAGCGTGGCGGGCGCCAGCCGTTCCTGGATGTCGATCAGCAGCAACTGGCTCGAATCGGCGTTCATCATGGTGTCACGTTCCTTCGCTATCGTCGCGCACCCTCAGCGGACCGGTCGCCGCCCGATCGCGGGCCGGCGGGCCTGCGTCCCGATGTGGCGTTGATTTGCGCCGCAAAAGGACGATGTAGACCCCGCGTGGCGTGCACCCAAGAATAACCTCTTCTGCCAGGCCTCACGACTTCATGACATTCGATGCTCTCGGACTGAGCGACCCCGTTCTGCGCGCGGTCGCCGAGACCGGCTACACCCAGCCGACCCCGATCCAGGAAAAAGCCATCCCCACCGTCCTGATGGGGCGCGATATGGTCGGGCTGGCCCAGACCGGCACCGGCAAGACCGCCGGCTTCACCCTGCCGATGATCGACATTCTGGCCGCCGGCCGCGCCAAGGCGCGGATGCCCCGGTCGCTGATCCTCGAGCCGACCCGCGAGCTGGCCGCCCAGGTGGCCGAGAGCTTCGAGAAATACGGCAAATACAACCGGCTGACCCACGCCCTGCTGATCGGCGGGGAGAGCTTCGACGGCCAGGACAAGCTGCTCGACCGCGGCGTCGACGTGCTGATCGCGACGCCGGGCCGGCTGCTCGACCAGGTCGAACGGGGCAAGATGCTGCTGCGCGACGTCAAGGTCTTCGTGATCGACGAGGCCGACCGGATGCTCGACATGGGCTTCATCCCGGATATCGAGCGCGTCGTCAAACTGCTGACGCCGCTGCGCCAGACCCTGCTGTTCAGCGCCACCATGCCGCCCGAAATCCGCCGGCTGGCCGACGCCTACATGATCAATCCGAAGGAAGTCGCCGTCGACCGGTCGGCGACGACGGCGGTGACGGTGTCGGATGCGGTTGCCGTCGTTCCGGAACGCGACAAGCGCGCGACCCTGCGCACCATCCTGCGCGCCGAAGACGTGGCCAGCGCCCTGGTCTTCTGCAACCGCAAGCGCGATGTCGACATCCTGAAACGGTCGCTCGACCGCCACGGCTTCGACGTGGCCGCCCTGCACGGCGACCTGGCGCAGGAGGTCCGCACGGCGACCCTGGATTCGTTCCGCGAGGCCAAGCTGACCATCCTGGTGGCGAGCGATGTCGCCGCCCGCGGCCTCGACATTCCCGACGTGTCCCACGTCATCAATTTCGACGTCCCGTACAATCCGGAAGACTATGTCCACCGGATCGGCCGCACCGGGCGGGCCGGCAAGGCGGGCCGCGCCATCACCATCGCAACCCCGGCCGACGGCAAGTCGCTCGACGCGATCCAGCGGCTGATCGGGCGGCGGATCGAACGCCTGGACCTGGACGGCGCGCTGGACGACAGCGCTTTCGAGGATGCGGACCGGCCGCGGAGCCGGGGCCGCAGCCGAAGCCGCGGCAACGGCCGGAGCCGCGCCGAAGCAGCGCCGGAGACGCGCAAGACGGCGGAGAAACCCCGGCCGGAAAAGACCCGGCCGGAAAAGACCCGGCCGGACAAGCCCCAACGCAGCAGCCGGCCGGCGCAGAAGCCGCGCCGGGCCGCGGAATTGCCGGACGAACCGCCCGACAAGCCGGTCGTCGGCCTGGGCGACCACGTTCCGGCTTTCCTGCAAAAGCCGAACCGCAGGGCGGGCTGATCCGGCGCCTCGCCGTTCTGCACGGCAGCCTCGCACAATGGTGCGCCGGTCGGCGCGCGCGCATGGGCCTGCACCGTCTCGCCCAGCCCGACATGCCGCCGATCACCTGGACCGAAGACCAGCTCTGGCGCGGCATCTTCTATCACGGCGGCGAGGAAGCCGGGACGTTCACCAGCGTTCATACGTGAGGGTGGAACCGCTGTTTACCGGTTCGGCAACTCTGGACCGTCATATCGACCGGAACGGACCCGCAGGGGCCGTGGAGCGGAGATATCTTTCACGCCCGGAGCCCGGTCCGAAGCACTGTACCGGAAAGATTTCTCCGCTTCGCGGCTGACGCCGCTCCGGTCGAAATGACGGATTGAGCGTGGCCGCGAGCGCCGGTCAGTTCTCGGACGGGAACAGGAGCACATTGTCGGGCTCGAACGAAAGATAGACGGGATCGCCCGACCGGAGGCCGCCGCCGCTCTCCGTGGAGACCGCCGGCTGACGGGCGAGGAATTCGATCCCCGCCGCCGTCCCGACATAAACCTCGACATGGGCGCCTTTGTAGACCGTCGTCTCGATCCGGCCGGAGACGATGTTGACGGCGTCCTCGGGCGGCTCGGCAGAGATCCGGATATGTTCGGGCCGGATGCCGACCTGGGCCGTCGCTCCCGCGGCGAGGCGCGTCTCGGCGGCAACGAGGACCCGAATGTCTCCGTTCGACAATTGAAGATACGGCCCGTCGGCGGCATCGACCGTCGCCTGCCAGATGTTCGACGTGCCGAGAAACGACATCACGCCCCGCTGCTGCGGCGCGTGATAAAGCTGCTCGGGCGAACCCGTCTCGACAATGCGGCCGTCGAACATCACGGCAATCCGGTCGGACAGGGACAGGGCCTCCTCCTGATCGTGCGTGACGAAGACCGTCGTGATTCCGAGGTCCCGCTGGATGCGTTTGAGTTCGACCTGCATCTCCTCGCGAAGCAGCCTGTCCAGGGCGCCGAGGGGCTCGTCGAGCAGCAGCACGTCCGGCTCGATCACGAGCGCCCGGGCGAGCGCGACCCGCTGCCGCTGGCCGCCGGAGAGCTGGTCTGGCCGGCGCTCTTCGAGCCCGTCGAGATGGGTGATCGCCACCATCTCTTCAACGCGCTTCGCCAGTTCGGCCTTGCCGACCTTCCGGCGCTCCAGGCCGTAGGCGATGTTCTGGCGGACCGACATGTGCGGAAACAGGGCGTAGTCCTGGAACACGAGCCCGACATTGCGCTGGTTCGGCCGCAGATCGACGACCGATTTGCCGCCGATCCGCACGTTGCCGTGCGTCGGCACGACGAAGCCGGCGATGCAGCGCAGCGTCGTCGTCTTGCCGCAGCCCGACGGGCCGAGCAGGGCGAGGCACTCGCCTTCCGCGATCGTCAGGCTGACGTTACGGAGGATTTCCGTCGCGCCGAGCGCATAGCTGACGTCTTCGAGATCGACCTGCGCCACGACTCACCCCCGGACCGACAGGGAGATTACGCCGAACCGGCGCTCGACCAGGACGATAATCGCGCTGACAATGACGATATAGATCGTCGAGAACGCCGCCGGCGTCGGATCGAGCTGCTGGCTGATATAGTTGAAGACCTCGATCGGCATGGTGGTCACGCCGCTGCGCACCAGGAAGATGCTGATCGGGTAATTGTCGAAGCTGATCAGGAAGGCGAACAGGAAGCCGCTGATCAGGCCCGGCGTCAGTTGCGGCAGCGTGACGGTGCGGAACACGGTCCAGCGCGTGGCGCCGAGCGACGCAGCGGCTTCCTCGAGCGACGGGTTGGACAGGGTCAGCGAGGCGACGATCGTCCGTACCGGGTAGGCGCTGGTCAGCACGACATGGCCGACGAGCAGGGTGATCCAGTTGAACGGCAGGCCGGTCCAGACAAAGAATTGCAGGATCGCGATACCGATGGCGATCATCGGCACCGCAACCGGCGACAGCAGGAACGCCACGATCATCGGCTTGGCCGGAAATCCATGACGCGCAATGGCAAGCGCCGCCGGGATCGCCATCAACACCGTGAAAATTCCGGTGAGGGAGGCGACCAGCAGACTCAGCAGGGTCGCTTCGCCGATCTTGTTGATCTTGGCGATGTTGGCATACCAGTCCATCGAAAAGGACTTCGGCGGGAACTCGATGAACTGGGAACCGCTGAAGGAAACGACGATCGTCAGAATGACGGGAAACACGAGGACGGCCATCGCCGTCCAGCCCAGGGTGGCGACAACGCGCTGAAAGCCGCGGTCCTCAAACATCGGCCTTCATCACCCGCCGGATGACCCAGCCGTAGGCGAAGACGACGGCGAAGGTGGCAAGCGTCAAGATCGTCACGATCGCCGAGCCCCAAGGGAAGTTCTGCTGCACCAGCAGCTGTTCGGCGGCGACCTGGGACATCATCGCGGTCGCCGGCGAGCCGAGCATCAGCGGCGTGACGAAGGCGCTCATGCAGATCGCGAAGCTGAGTATCGTGCCGCCGAACACGCCGGGCATCGACAGGGGAAAGACCACCTTGCGCAAGGTGGTCCACGGGCCGGCGCCGAGCGAGATCGACGCCTCGCTGTAACTGTCGGGTATGCGCAGCAGCGCGCCGTAGATCGGCAGGATCATGAACGGCATGACATAGTGCACGAGGGCGACGATGGTCGCGCCCTCGGAATACACCATGCGAAGCCCCCGGCTTGTGAACCCCAGCGCGACCAGAAAAGCGTTCAGCGGCCCCTGATCGGCCAGCACCACGAGCCAGCCATAGTTTCGCACGATCAGGCTGGCGGCCAGGGAGATGAAAATGACCAGCAGCATGCCGCTGCGCAGGCGCGGGCCCGCCCGGATCAGGAGCAGGGCCACGGGGTAGCAGATGACCAGCGCGATGAGCGTCGAGACCAAAGATATCCGGAAGGTGCGCGTCAGCGCGCGGCTCGTGCGCGAGGATTGAAAGGTCTTCTTGTAATAGTCGAAGGTCGGCTCGGCCTTCGGTTCGTCCTCGCCGTCCCAGGACTGGAAACTCTCCTGCGCGAGATAGGCGAAGGGCACCGCATAGAAGACGACCATGAAGCCCAGCAGCGGGCCCAGCATGCAGGCGATAAGCAGCCACCGGCGGGACCGTCCGCCGGAACGGCGCCGCACGGGGAGCGTCACCCCCGATGCGGCGCCCGCGTCCGTCATCCAGTCGGTCCTAACCGAAGACTTCGTTCCACTTCTCGGTGATCTTCGGCCGGTTCTTCGACAGGAACGCCCAGTCGGCATAGCCGATGTTGTCGGCCGGGCCGTTCAGTTCGAGCGTCCGTTTCGACGCCGACACGTCCTTGTGGGCGGCCGGCGAGCGCAGGATGCTGTCGATCTTGCTCTGAAATTCCTTGGACAGGCTCAGATTGACATACACCTCCGCCAGTTCGCGGTTCTTGGCGTTGACCGGCATGTTCATGCCCACGATTTCGCCATGCTTCTTTTCGGCGAGATCGGTCGACGGTGCGATCGGCGCGCCCTTGTCGATCAGCGGGTTGATGAAGATGCCGTAGAACGGCACCACCGGAACCTGCCCGCTCTGCAGCGACTGGATCGCCTGCGGCGCGCCGGTATAGGCGATCGCCCCGTTGGCCTTCAGCTTCTTCATGTGCTCGATGCCGGCCTGCCATTCGTACTGCGCTTCCTTGAGCGGCTTGCCGGTTGCGACCTGGGCCGACGAGGTCACCATACGCACGCCGCTGTTCCAGGTGACCGGCGGAATCATGACCTGGTCCTTCAGATCGGGCTTCCAGAGGTCGGCCCAAGCGCCGGGCGTCTTCTTGATGCGGTTGGTGTTGTAGAAGATCGTGTGCGTCGCATCGACGACGCCGGCCGAGAAGTAGTCGGCGAGGTTGAACGCCGGGCGCACGAACGCGAAGTTCGGGATGTTCTTCACATTGTGCTGGCGGATCAGGCCGCGTTCCTTGGCCAGGAACACGCCCGCTTCGGAAAACTGCATCAGGTCCGGCGGACTGGCCTTCTGGGTCCGCAGCATCACGAGCATCCGGCTCGTCACCGACTGCTGGAGGTTGATCTTCGCGCCGGTCATCTTCTCGAACTGCGGATGCAGATGATCGATCCACAGTTTCGCGAGAAGGCCCTGGTTGAGGACGACATTGATCTCCCCGGCGGCACGCGCCGCGGTGGTCACCCAAGGGGCGGCAAAGGCGACGGTGCCCGCGGCGGCCGCCTTGCCCATGAAACTGCGGCGCGTCTGCCGGCGCTCAAAATCCGGCTGCAAATCCGTTTTGCCATGTTTCGTGTCGGTCAACTTCATTCCTCCCTCTGCAATGCGGCGCTGCACCCAATCGATGGCCGCCGCGGAAAAACCGGGCCGAACCGTAACCGATCCGTTTCGAGATGTCAGCCGGGCCGGCAGGGGCAGTAGCTATATTCCCGGCGCATGGCTGCCCCGGCGGCCGGCTTGTCGTTCGGCGCCCCGGCTTGACCCTCTGCGATTGCGGAAAGTCGATGAGTTGGCCTGCCGCTCGAAATAGGGCGAACGCCGCGACTGTCCGCGGTCGACCCCTATTCCATCGGCGACATGCGTCATGCTTCAAGCTGCTACCGAATGGGCAGGGTGAGGACCGTGCTCTCCACCGGGTCCTTCTCCGGAATTTGCCCTCTACGCCCTGATCAACAACAGCGCCCGCGACCTGAACTTGCCGCCGCCGGTGGCCTACGCTCCGGGCGGCCGGTACGGCACCGTCTTCTTCACCGCCTCGTCCACCGTCTCGGGCGTGAGCAGCACGGTGGCCCTCATGTTGAGGGCGCCCGCCTTGGCGATGTTGAGCGAGACCGCCGTGGCCGTAGCGTCGTCGGGAAGATCGCAGATGATGTAAAGGTCCGTCTCGCCGAAGGCGTAGTAGAGCCCCTCCACGTTGCCGCCCATCGCCTCGATGGTCTGGGTCAGCGCTGCCCGCCGGCGGCTGCCGCCCTCCTTCAAAAGGCCCACGAGCCCTTCGCCCGTGTACGTCGCGTGGAACATGTATTTGCCCATGGGACTACCTCCAGATTTTGCAGTCCTGGATGATGGGCGATGCCCGGTGTTTCTTCAAGGCCGCAGCGACGAAGCCGCCGAGCGCGGCAGTCGGAACCGAGCGCGCTGCCCGCCTCGCTGTGCTCGTCGTCGGAACAGACACCTGCGTCGCCGGCGCCGGCCAGCCGGGCGGCCGCTTGCCGGTTAGGTCTCATTCAACCGTCATATCGACCGGAGCGGCCGGCCGGCCGCGCAGCGGAGATATCTTTTCTGCACGCATCACGGACCGAGGCGCCGTACCGGAAAGATTTCTCCGCTCCCTACGGTCGGTCGAAATGACGGATGGGAAGCGCACAGCCGGAAAACCGGCGAGGCGCCCCCTCCACCAAGCGAAGACTGCCCTAATACGCCAGCGGCTTGATCTCCGCGCCGGTGGCGATTTGCGGCGCCGACTTGTTGTTGACGATCACCAGGTCGTACTTGAACTTCTTGCCCTTGACCCACTGGCCGCCGACCAGCGGCGTCCGGCAGATATTCTTTACCGGGTTGCGCCGGTCGCCGAATTTCCACGACACCGGGCCGACGATCGAATTGTAGTTGGTCTCCTCGATCGCCTTGAGGATCGCCTCGGGATCGCCCGGATCGCCGCAGCGTTTGAGCACGTCGATCGCCACTTCGATATTGGCGTGCTTGAAGCCCATAGGCTGGGTCCACTGCTTGCCGGTGGCCGCGATATACGCCGCTGCGAACTCCGCCGACGACTTGCCGTTCAACGCAGAGCGGAACGGGTGGGACGGCGACCACCAGACCTCGGTGGTGAGCCCGACGCCGCGGTCGCCGAGCGCCTCGACGGCCGCCGGGAAGAGCAGCGCCTTCGCGATCGTGGCGGCCTTAAGCTGGCTGGCCAGCCCCTGCTGGGCGGCCTGGCCCCAGAAGGTCGAGAAGTCCGGCGGCGTGGCGAGGCCGGTCAGGATTTCCACGCCTTCCTTCCGCATGTCGCCGATTTGGCCGCTGAAGTTGAACGTGCCGGGATTGAACAGGCCGCGCTGGAAATACTTGAAGCCGCCGGCCTCCATCGGCGGCTTGAAGCCGCGCTTGGGATCGCCGGCGACCACGCCGTCGGAATCGTTGGCGATCAGCGCCCCGATCTTCCTGTTCGTGTCCAGGTCGTTCCACATGTTCATGAACACGCCGATCATGTCGTCGATGCCCCAGAAGAAGTGGTAGGTCCACTTGAAGCCCTTCTGCGGCGTGCCGCCCCGGCCGAAATAGACCACCTGCCACGGCGTATCCGACGTCACGCAGGGCACTTCGTTGGCCTCGCACTGGTCGGAAACCGGGTTGACGGTATCGCCGGACGACGACCCCATCATCAGGTTGACGTTTTCCTTCAGGATCAGCTCCGCCGCGACCTCCGCGGCCCGGTTCGGGTTCGACTGCGAATCCTTGGCGACGATTTCGACCGGGTAGGTCTTCGAGCCGATCCTGATGCCGTTCTTCAACGTCTCGCGCGCATCGGCCAGCACGAAGCGGTCGGCCTCGCCGAACGGCGCCAGCGGGCCGGTCTGCGGGCTGACGAAGCCGATCTTCACCGTCTTCGCCGCATGCACCGCGGGCGCCCCGAGCGTCGAGGCCGCCACCGCCGCGGCCGCACCGCCGCCGGCCGCCAGAAAACCGCGCCGTCCGACCCGTTTCGGCCCAATCCGTTTTGGGGCCGCACCGGTTTGCCGTTTTGCCATGATCTCTCCTCCCGTGAAGCGCGCGGCCGGGATCGCCGCGGCGCCGTTGTTCGACAGGTCCGGCCCGTCGGAATCTTTCCGGGCAGCCCGCCGGTAACTGTAGCCCGCGCGCCTGCACGATTCCACCGCCGGGACGGCAGGCGTCGCGCGGGCGCCCTCCGCGCACCGAACCGGTCGAAAGCGAACGGTCTATCCGAAGCCGACGCTCACCACGCCGAGGTCGCCGAAATCGGCGCGCAGCGTATCGCCCGGCTCGGCCCAGACCGGGCGGACGAACGAGCCCGAAAGCACGATATGGCCCGGCTCCAGCCCGACGCCATGGGCGCCCAGCTTGTTCGCCAGCCAGGCGATGCCCATCGCCGGATGGCCGAGCACGCCGATGGCGACGCCGGTCTCCTCGATATCGGTGTTGCGGTACATCGCGCCGCCGACCCAGCGCAGGTCGATATCGTGCGGCCCGACCGGGTGGCCGCCCAGCACGATGCCGGCCGCGGCGCCGTTGTCGGCAATGGTGTCGAAGATCTTGCGCGGGTTCTGCACCCGGGCGTCGATGATCTCGATCGACGGCACGACATATTCGGTCGCGCGCAGGACGTCGAGCAGGCCGACGCCCGGTCCTTCCAGCGGCGCACCCAGGACGAAGGCGAGTTCGAGCTCGACCCGCGGGATGCAGTAATCGGCACGGCGCACGGTCGCGCCGTCGGCGATCATCATGTCGTCCAGAAGGTGTCCGTAGTCCGGCTCGTCGATCTGCGACGAGCGCTGCATCGCCTTCGAGGTCAGGCCGACCTTGTGGCCGATCACCCGGGCGCCGGCGGCGACCTTGCGCGCGGTCACCTCGGCCTGGATGGCATAGGCGTCCTCGAACGTGATCTCCGGCCAGGTCGTGGACAGCTGGAGCACCGGCGTGCGCGTCTCCCCGGCCTGCATCAGCAGGTCGGCCGCCCTGTTGCGATCGGCATCCGACAGCATGGTCTTTCCTCAGACAAATCCGCGTTGACCGGAGGGTATAGGGGCAGGGAGAGCGACAGTCCAACGGCGTCTTGCCAACGGCGTATTGACAGCGCCTTCCGGCTGCACCGGCCGACGTAGTCAGTTCAGCGGGATCGCGTTGACCCCGGCCGCCGGCGCGTCGCCGCCCGCGTCCACCATGAATTCGTCGAGGCGATGGACACCAAAGCCGACCAGACGCTGTGCCAGCCGCGCCTCGTAGGCCCGGATCACCGGCAGGCTCTTGCGGTAGGCCTCCAGCCCGAAATCCGACGCCATGACGATGACGGCCCGCTGGTCGCGCTCGCTCTGCTTGCGCAGGACCAGCGAGCGCACGACCATCCGGTCGACCAGTTTCGACAGGGCCGAAATCTGGATGGCGGACTGTGCCGACAGGCCGCTCATGGTCCGGCCCTTGCCGTCGCTCAGACTGTCGAGCACCCGCCACTGCACGAGGGACAGGTCGAGCGGCCGGAGCAAGCCGTCCAGGTCCTGGGCCACGGACTGGCCGGCCCGCATCAGGATATCGGCCAGGCTACCGGAGAAGGCCATTTATATCTCCCTTGGGCGGTCGCCCGGCGAACGGCGCGCGGGCGAAACCGCGTGGCGCAAGGGCGCCGGATTGGAGTAGGATTCGGGCCGGCAGAAATGCGCACCGAAATTCGACCCCGGACAGCATCCCGGACAATATCCCGGACACGCCATGGCGAGCACGCACCGGATCGGCGTATTCATACCCACGAGCGGCCCGGCCGGCATCTGGGGCCCGTCCTGCCGCGCCAGCGCCGAACTGGCCTGCGCCGAAATCAACGCCGCGGCGACCGATGATACGGTGTTCCGGCTGCGCTTCGTCGATGCCGGGTCGAAGCCGCAAGCCGTCGCCCGCCGCGCCGCCGATCTGATCGCCGCCCGGCGGATCGATTCGGTCGTCGGCATGCACACCAGCGACGTGCGGGACGCGCTGGCGGCGGCGGTCGGCCGACGCGTGCCCTACATCTACACGCCGCTGCACGAAGGCAGCGCGCCGCACAACGTCCACTGCCTCGGGGTGACGCCGGATCGGCAACTGCTGCCGGCGCTCAACTGGCTGAGCGCGCGCTACCGGCTGCGCCGCTGGTATTTCGTCGGCAACGACTATGTCTGGCCGCGGGTTTCCCACACCCTGGCGGCGCGGGCGATGGCCCGGCAGGGCTGCGAGGTCGTCGGAAGCGATTATGTCGATTTCGACGAGAGCGCGACCGACATCCGCCGCTTCGACGCCATCCTCGACCGGATCGAAACCCGCCGGCCCGATGCCGTCCTGCTGTCCCTGATCGGCCAGGATTCGGTGCTCTTCAACCGGGCCTTTCACGCCGCCGGGCTGGCCCGTTCGGTCCTTCGCTTCTCCTGCGCCATCGAGGAGAACATGCTGCTGGCCATGGGCGCGGCGGCGACCGACGGGGTTTTCGTCAGCGCCGGCTATTTTGCGGCGCTCGATACGCGGCGCAACGGCGCGTTCCGCGAGCGCTACCATTCCATGTTCGCCGAGCGGGCGCCGATGCTGAACGATCTCGGCCAGTCGATCTACGAAGGCATGGCCCGCCTCGCCGTCCAGGTGACACGCAACCGCCGCATCGCCGCTGGCGTCCGCAGCGAAACCGGCCCCGGAGAATTGCCCGTCTATCTGGCCGAAGCGCATGGGTTCGATTTCAGGATCGTCCGCCAACTGGCCCGTTGACCGGCGCGTTCGGGCGCACCGGCCTCCCGACAATTTATTTGACATGGAAAATAAAGCAAGGATAACTTGATCCGCGCTGCGAGGCTGTCAGAATTGCGCCCGGAATTGCGCCCGGAATTGCGGAGGTCCGAAGAGCGAGGCAACCCATGGCGACCTTCATCACCATTGTCATCGTTGTCGTGGCGCTGGCGGTATTCATCGCCTTCCTGCAGCGCTTCTACCGCAAGGCCACCCGCGAGACCGCCCTGATCCGCACCGGCTTCGGCGGCCAGAAGGTGGCGATGGACGGCGGCTGCATCGCCCTGCCCTTCCTGCACCGGGTCGAAGAGATCAACATGCGCGCCATGCCGCTCGAGGTGGCGCGCACGGGCAACGCCTCCCTGATGACCGAGGACCGGCTGCGCCTCGACGTCGAGATGGAGTTCAACCTGCGCGTCCTGCCGACGCCGCAGGGCGTGGCGACCGCAGCCCAGGCCATCGGCTCGCGCTCGCTGAGGACCGACGGTCTGCACGAATTGCTGGACGGCCGGCTGGTCGGCGCCATGCAGGCGGTCGTCGCGACCAAGACCATGGACCAGCTGCACGAGAACCGCGGCGCCTTCGTCAGCGAAGTCGAAGCCCTGCTGGTCGACAATCTCGAGCAGAACGGCCTGCGCCTCGAATCGGCGTCGCTCACCCGCTTCGACCAGGCGTCGCTGGCGTCGCTCGACGAGAACAACGCCTTCAACGCCGTCGGCATGCGCCGCCTGGCCGAGATCGTCGCCGCCAACCGCAAACAGCGGGCGGATATCGAGGCCGACGCCGACGTCTCGGTGCGCCAGACCCAGCTCGATTCGCTGAAGCGGAAGCTGGAGATCGAGCGCGAGCAGCAGGAAGCGGAGATCGCCCAGCACCGGACGGTCGAGGAAGCCCGCGCGGCCGGCGACGCCGCCGAGGAAGCTGCGCGCCAGCACGCGAAGCAAGAGGCCGAGCGCGCCCGGATCGACGCCGAACGGCAGACCCGCCTTGCGGAAATCCAGCGCGACCTCGCCCTGCGCCAGGAGGAATCCCAGGCCCTGCTGGCCGCCGAATCGACCAAGATCGACAGCCAGATCGCGCTCAGCCGCAAGCGCGCCGAGGAGTTCGACGCCGAGGCCGAGACCGAACTGCGCCGTATCGGCGTCGTCGCGGCGCAGGAGCAATTGCAGCGCGAGAAGGAGAAGCTGGCGGCGGAACGCGACGCGACGACCGCACTCCTGCGCGCCAGGCGCGACGCCGACGTTTCCGAAGAGGTCACCAAATCCGAGGTCAGGACCCTGCTCGACAAGGTACAGGCCGAAGCCAAGGCGACCTCCGTCAAGGCCGAGGCCCGGCGCCACGAGTTGAAGGCCGAGGCCGAAGGCAAGGCGGCGCTTGCCGAGGCCGAGAATGCGGTGAGCGAGCAGGTGCTGAATACGCGGCTGGAGCAGCACCGGATCGACCGGATGCCGGCGATCATCGAACAGATGGTCAAACCGGCCGAGAAGATCGAGTCGATCCGCATCAACCAGGTGAGCGGGCTCGGAACCGGCGGATCGGGCGGAGAAAGCGGCGGCGCAACTTCGCCATTCAACCAGGCCGTCGAGGGCGTCCTGAACATGGCGGTGCAGCTGCCGGCCATGCAGAAGCTCGGCCGGCAGCTCGGCGTGAATCTCGATGTCGGCGGCGACGCCGACGCTTCAGACGGCGAATCGGCCGACAACGACACGGACGAGGACAAGACCGGCGGAGACCGCTAGCCGGCAGGAATTCAATCCAGAGGGAGTAGCATCATGACGATCAACCGCAGACAGTTCGTGCAGGGGGCGACCGCGGCCGGCGCATTGGCGACGGTGCCGTCGGTCGCGATGGGCGCCGACACCATCAAGTTCGGCAGTATCCTGGACACGTCGGGCATCTTCGAGGCCTACGGCAAGCCGATGGAAAAGGCGCACCGGCTGGCGATCGACGAGATCAACGCCGCGGGCGGCTTGCTCGGCAAGAAGATCGAGATGATCCCCTACGACACCCAGTCAAAGATGGCGCTCTACACCCAGTATGCCCGCCGCATGACGCGCAAGGACAAGGTCGACGTGATTCACGGCGGCATCCTCTCGGCGTCGCGCGAGGCCATCCGGCCGAGCCTGCGCAAGGCCAAGACGCTGTATTTCTACAACACGACCTATGAAGGCGGCGTCTGCGACCGCAACGTGTTCTGCGTCGGCACAACGCCGGCCCAGCAGTCCGCCATCCTGGTGCCGGAAGCGATCAAGCGCTGGGGCAAGAAGATCTATGTGCTGGCGGCCGACTACAACTACGGCCAGATCACATCGAACTGGATCAAGTACTACGCCCAGCAGGCCGGCGGCGAGGTCATCCAGGCCGATTACTTCCCGCTCAACGTGTCGGATTTCGGCTCGACCATCGCCAAGATCCAGAAGGCCAAGCCGGATATGGTCTGCGCCGTGCTGGTCGGCCTGGCGCACCTGTCCTTCTACCGCCAGTGGGCGGCAGCCGGCATGAAGAAGAAGATCCCGATCGCGACGACAACCATGTCGTCGGGCAACGAGCACAAGATCCTGACGCCCAGCGAAGGCGACGGCATCGTCGTGTGCCAGAGCTTCTCGCCCCAGGCCGATTTCCCGTCTAACCGGCAGTTCCTGGCCGCGTGGAAAAGGAAGTTCGGCCACACGAACGATATCCACGAGATCGCGGCGTCGAGCTACGACGGCGTCCGGCTGTGGGCCGAGGGAGTCAAGAAGGCCGGTACGCTCGACCGGATGAAGGTGATCGAGGCGCTGGAAAGCGGCATCAGCTACACCGGCCCGACCGGCAAGGTGACGATCGACCCGAAGACGCATCATGTCACCCACGACATGCATCTGATCGAGGTCAAGAATCAGACGCTGACAATTCTCAAGAGCTACAGCCAGATCCCGCCGTCGGACACGCAGCGGGTCTGCGACCTGGAGAAGAACCCGAACGATACCAAGCAGTACGAGATCAAGATCTGATCCCGGCTGCTTCCAAGGTCTCGTTCGACTGACGGAAAAGGACGGCAGCGCTTCGATGGATCTGGCGGCGGTTGTCGTCTACGAGGTCCTGTACACGATCGCGTTTCTGGCGCTCATCAGCGCCGGACTCGCGGTCGTGTTCGGGATGATGCGCGTCATCAACCTCGCCCACGGCGAATTCGTTCTGCTCGGCGGCTACGCCGCGATCGTCTCCCACAACACGCTGGGCATCGATATCTTCGTCTCGATGCTGGTGATCGCCCCGCTGGTCGTGGCGGCGTTCGGCATCGTTGCCGAACGGCTGATCATCCGCTTCCTCTACGGCCGGCTGATCAACACCATGCTGGCGACCTGGGGCCTGAGCCTGGCCATGATCGGCGCCTTCACGCTGATCTTCGGGCCGACCACGACCAGCATCAAGGCGCCGATCGGCGGCTTCGCGGTCGGCGACTACTCGCTCAGCGGCTATACGATCTTCATCATCGCCAGCGCCGTCGGCGTCGTGCTGCTGGTCTACGGCGTGCTGAAATATACCCGCGCCGGCCTGATCGCCCGCGGCGCCATGCAAAACGCCGATATGGCCACCGCCTTCGGCTACAACACCTCAAAGGTCTACATGGTGACCTTTGCGGCCGGCTCGGCGCTCACCGGGCTGGCCGGCGGCGTGCTGGCGCCCCTGGTCGGCATCGGCCCGACCGCCGGATTGCTCTACATCGCCAAGGCGTTCATCACGGTGATCTCCGGCGGCGCGTCGGTCGTCTCCGGCCTGATCGCCAGTTCCGGCTTCTTCGGCATCGTCTCGCAGCTCGTCACCTTCGTGACGAATTCCGTGATCGGCGAGATCGGCCTTCTGGTCGCCGCCGTTATCCTGCTGCGGCTGCTGCCGACCGGCATTTCCGGCCGCTTCTTCCGCAACCGGCTGTAAGGGCGCCCGGCCATGACCGCCCGGCAGATCCTTTCCTCGGTCGTCGTTGCGGCGATCCTCATGTTCGTGCTGCCGGTCTTTTTCGACGTCCTGAACCTGACGACCTTCGCCGCCTATGCGCTGCTGGCCCTCAGCCTCGGCTTCGTGTGGGGCTACGGCGGCATCCTGTGCTTTGGCCAGACGGCCTTCTACGGCCTCGGCGCCTATGTCTACGCCCTGACCGCGATCAATACCGGCGAAGCCTGGAGCGGCTTTTTCCTCGCGATCCTCTTGCCCGCCCTGTTCGCCGCCATTCTCGGCGCCATGATGTTCTATGGCCGGCTGAGCGACGTCTATCTTGCCGTCGTGACCCTGGTGGTGAGCCTGATCCTGTTCCGCTTCATGAACCACACGGCCGGCGAGCAATGGGTGATCGGCGAGGCCCGGCTCGGCGGCTTCAACGGCATTCCGGGCTTTCCAACGCTCCACATTCCCGGCGATCCGGAAGCCTACATCTACGACGAGAACCTGTACTACCTCACCTTCGTCGTCCTGGTGCTGTGCTACCTGCTCACCCGCTGGCTTCTCGGCAGCCCGTTCGGCCGCATCCTGGTCGGCCTGCGCGAGAATGAGCAGCGCATCGAGCTGCTGGGCTACGACGTACGCGCCCGCAAGACGGCGGCCTTCGCCTTCGGCGGCGCGCTCGCCGGCCTCGCCGGCTGCCTCTACGCCAACGCGGCCGAGATCATCACGCCGGAACTGTTCGGCCTCGGCCTCGCCGCGGAAATCATCATCTGGGTCATCGTCGGCGGCGCCGGCACCCTGATCGGGCCGATGATCGGTGCCGCCGTGCTCGGCTATCTCAAATTCGTCCTCGGCCTGCGCGCGGTGAAAGAGGTGTTCGGCAGGGAGAACCCGCTCGAGGCCACGCTGGTCTTCGGGGTGATCCTGATCCTGTTCATCCTGTTCCTGCCGCGCGGCGTGGTGCCGTCGATCCAGGGCTGGATGGGCAAGGCGCGGCCGGGCCGGGCCGGCAGGGCCGGGGGGGGGCGGGGCCCGGGGGCCCCGCGGGCGCCGGGGGGGGGGCCCGGGGGGGGGGGGGGGGGGGGGGGGGGGGGGGGGGGGGCGGGGGCGGGGGGACCTGGGCGTAATGGGCGCGCCCCCTTGGGTTGGGGCGCGCGCGACGGAGTCGTGGAGGCGCGCGGGGTCAGCGTCCGCTTCGGCGGCGTGACGGCGCTCGACTCGGTCGATTTCGTCCTCGCCGACAAGGAGCTGCGCTGCCTCATCGGCCCGAACGGCGCTGGCAAGAGCACCTTCTTCAAGTGCCTGACCGGCGTCCTGCGGCCGAGCGAGGGCGACATCCGCATCCGCGGCATCGATTGCGTCGGCGCCCATCCGCACGAGATCGCCGGCCTCGGCGTCGGCATCAAGACCCAGGTGCCGAGCGTGATGAACGGCCTGAGCGTGCGCGAGAATATCTGGATCGCCGCGCGCAAGCGCAATTCGACCCGCGAGGCCGACCGCATCGTCGCCGAGACCCTGGAGCGCATCGGCATCGCCGACAGCGCCGGCGAACCGGTCGGCAACCTGGCCCACGGCCGGCGCCAGCTCGTCGAATTCGGCACCGTGCTGGCCGGAGACCCCTGGCTGATCCTGCTGGACGAACCGGCCGCCGGACTGACCGCCGAAGAAGCGGAGCGCGCCGTCGAGATCATCGTCGAAATGAACGACCGCGCGGCGATCATCGTCGTCGAGCACGACATGCATTTCATCCGGCAGCTGGCGAAAACCGTCACGGTGCTGCACCAGGGGCGCATCCTCACCGAAGGCCATGTCGATACGGTGCTGGGCGACCCGCTGGTGCGCGACGTCTATCTGGGCAAGTCGCAATGAACGCCGAAGCCCCGACGAACGGGAATCCGGCGAACGGCAGCCCGGCCAGCGGCCCGGACGGGCCCGTGGCCCGAGGCGACGCGATCCTGTCGGTCCAGGGCCTGCGCGCCGGTTACGGCGACATCCCCGTGCTGCGCGGGGTCTCGATGGACCTCACCGAGAACGAGGTGCTCGGCCTGCTCGGCCACAACGGCATGGGCAAATCCACCCTGCTCAAGACCCTGATGGGCCTGCTGCCGGCGACCGGCGGCCAGATCACCTTCGAGGGGACGCCGATCACACGGCTGCCGACCTGGCGGCGCAGCCGGCTCGGCTTCGGCTACGTGCCCCAGGGCCGCGGCATCTTTCCCAATCTCACGGTGCGCGAGAACCTGCACTTCGCCTGGAGCGAGGAGACCGGCGATGCCAGCGCGGAGGCCGGCATCGACCGGATCGTCGCCGACTTTCCGCGCCTTGCCCCGCTGCTCGACCGCCAGGGCGGCGTGCTGAGCGGCGGCGAGCAGCAGATTCTCGCGGTCGCGCGCTGCCTGATCGCCGATCCGGTGCTGTTCCTGCTCGACGAGCCGACCGAGGGCATCCAGCCGTCGATCATCGAGGAGATGGCGGAGACCCTGGTGTCGATCCGGCAAAGCCGCGGCCTCACCCTCCTGCTGGTCGAACAGAATCTGGAATTCCTGACCCAACTGTCCGACCGGATCCTCGTGCTCGAACGCGGCGCGGTGAAGGCGGAGATCGCCCGCGACAGCTTCGGCGCCACCGGCCTGATCGAGGAATTCGCCGGCCTGGGCGGCGGGAGCGCCCGGACCGCCGCCGCGCCGGCCCCGGCGCCTGCCGCCATCCCCGCCGGCGTGGCTGCCGCCCCGCTTGCCCGGCCGCAACCGCAGGTGCACCTCCGGACCCCGGCTCCAAAACCGCCGCCACGCCCACCCGAAACGCCGCCTCCACCGCCGGCCCAGCCGATCGGAAATGCCATGACCGTCAGACGCCCCACCTTGGACCAGATGCGCGACATCGTCCGCTCCTTCGGCATGAGCATGAGCGACGGCGAAATCGAGTCATTCCTCGACCTGATGGAGCCGACGCTGGCGGCCTACGACCGTGTCGACGCGCTGCGCGATGCGCCGCCCACGGTCAAGTATCCGCGCACCCCTGGCACCCGGCCCGGCGACAGCGAAAACCCAATGAACGCCTGGTACATCAAATGCGAGATCCGCGGCGCGCCGGGCGGCAGGCTGGACGGCAAGACGGTGGCGCTGAAAGACAATGTCTGCCTCGCCGGCGTGCCGATGATGAACGGCGCCTCGACGCTGGAAGGCTATACGCCGGACCTCGACGCCACCATCGTCACGCGGATGCTCGACGAAGGCGCCACCATCGCCGGCAAGGCCCATTGCGAATATTTTTGCCTGTCCGGCGGCAGCCACACCAACGCCTCTGCGCCGGTGCACAATCCCTGGAAGATCGGCCACACGGCCGGCGGCTCGTCGTCTGGCTCCGGCGCGCTGGTCGGCGCCGGCGAGGTTGACATGGCGATCGGCGGCGACCAGGGCGGCTCGATCCGGATTCCGGCGTCGTTCAGCGGCTGCTACGGCATGAAGCCGACCCACGGCCTCGTGCCCTACACCGGCGTCATGCCGATCGAGCCGACCATCGACCATACCGGCCCGATGACCGGCAATGTTGCGGACAACGCCCTGCTGCTCGAAGTGATCGCCGGCGCGGACGGGCTGGACCCGCGCCAGTACAAGCCGCGGGTGGATGACTATACGAAAGCAATCGGCCGGGGCGCCGGCGGCATGCGCATCGGCGTCGTCCAGGAAGGCTTCGGCCTGGACAACAGCGAGCCCGGCGTCGACGCCAAGGTGCGCGCGGCGGCCGAGCGGTTCCGCGCCATGGGCGCGACCGTCGAGGACGTCTCGATCTCGATGCACAGCGACGGCCTGGCGATCTGGACGCCGGTCGCGCTGGAGGGCGCGACCAATACGATGATGAAGGGCAACGGCTTCGGCACGAGCTGGAAGGGCCTCTACGTCACCAGCCTGCTCGACGCCCACGCCAACTGGCGCGCGCGGGCCGACGAGCTGTCCCACAGCCTCAAGATCACCATGATGATCGGCGAATACATGCTGAAGCATCATCGCGGGCATTATTTCGCCAAGTCGCAGAACCTGGCGCGTCAGCTGACCGCCGCCTACGACGACGTGCTCGGCCGCTACGACCTGCTGTTGATGCCGACCCTGCCGATGGTCGCGCCGCCGATTCCCGGCCCCGATGCGCCGCTCTCGCTGTATATTCAGCGGGCGTTCGAGATGATTCCGAACACCGCGCCGTTCGACATTACCGGGCATCCGTCGATGAGCATACCCTGCGGCCTGAGCGACGGCCTTCCCGTCGGCCTGATGCTGACCGGGAAGCATTACGACGAATCGGCGATCTACCGGGCGGCGCACGCCTTCGAACAGGACGAAGACTGGCGGACCCTGTAGGCCGGAGCCTGGAACCCGGACACCAAGATCATGAGCACCGACTGGACCGTAGATCTCGCCAAGCCGATTACGTCGCTGGACAAGGCCTCCGAAGCCGGCGGAGCGGACGCCCCGCACGACCAGGGGCCGCGCGATGGCCTCTCCCACGTTATCGGCGCGAAGGCGCCCGCGCTGCTGGAAAAAACCATCGGCGCGCTGCTCGCCGATACGGCGGCCGCTTATCCCGAGGCCCTGGCCGCGGTGTTCTGCGACAGCGGCCTGCGCTGGACCTGGCGCGAACTGAAGGAAGAGGCGCGCCGCTTCGCCGCCGGCCTGGTGGCGCTCGGCTTCGGCAAGGGCGACCGGATCGGCATCTGGGCGCCGAACCGGCCGGAATGGGTGCTGACCCAGTTTGCGACCGCAGAGATCGGCGCGGTGATGGTCAACATCAATCCGGCCTACCGGCTGGCGGAGCTGGAATACGCCCTCAACAAGGTCGGCTGCAAAGGGGTGATCCTGGCCGAGTCCTTCAAGACCAGCCGTTACCTGGAAATGCTGCAATCGCTGGGGCCGGAGTTGGCGGACGCCGAGCCCGGCAGGCTGCAATCGGCAAAGCTGCCCCAGCTGCGCACCGTCATCCGCATGGGCGACGCCAAATCCCCCGGCATGGTCAATTTCGGCGACGTTGCCGGCATGGCCGGGCCGGCGGCCCTGAAGATGGTCGACGATATCGGCGCGACGCTGGAGCCCGGCGACCCGATCAACATCCAGTTCACCAGCGGCACCACCGGCGCACCCAAGGGCGCCACGCTGACCCACCGCAACATCGTCAACAACGCCCGCTTCACCACCGACGCGATGCGCTTCACCGCGGCCGACCGGCTGTGCATCCCGGTGCCACTCTACCACTGCTTCGGCATGGTCATGGGCACGCTGGGCTGCGTCACCAAGGGCGCCGCCATGACCTTCCCCGGCGAAGGCTTCGAGCCCGGCGACACGCTGAAGGCGCTGAACGACGAGAAATGCACGGCCCTCTACGGCGTGCCGACCATGTTCATCGCCATGTTGTCCCATCCCGATTTCGCGAAAGCGGACCTCTCGGCCCTGCGCACCGGCATCATGGCGGGCGCGCCCTGCCCGATCGAGACCATGAAGCAGGTGATCGGCGACATGAACATGTCGGACGTGACCATCGCCTACGGCATGACCGAAACCAGCCCGGTCTCGTTCCAGAGCGCGACCGACGACCCGATCGAGAAGCGCGTCTCGACGGTCGGCCGCATCCAGCCGCACGCCGAATGCAAGATCGTCGATCCCGATGACGGACGGACGCTGCCGGTCGGCGAACGGGGCGAACTGTGCACCCGCGGCTACCTGGTGATGCGCGGCTACTGGGGCGACCTGGAGCGCACGCGCGAGGCGGTCGACGCCGAAGGCTGGATGCACACCGGCGACCTGGCGACCATCGACGCCGAGGGCTATTGCGAGATCGTCGGCCGGGTCAAGGACATGCTGATCCGCGGCGGCGAGAACGTCTATCCGCGCGAGGTCGAGGAATTCCTGCTGCGCCATGACAACGTTCAGGACGTCCAGGTCTTCGGCGTACCGGACGAGCGCTATGGCGAGGAGGTCTGCGCCTGGATCGTACTGCAGCCGGGCGCGGCGGAGACCGAGGAGTCGATCCGCGACTTCTGCCGCGGCCAGATCGCTCACTACAAGATTCCGCGCTACGTCCGCTTCGTCGACGAATTGCCGATGACCGTGACCGGCAAGCCGCAAAAATTTGTCATGCGCGACAAGATGATCGAGATGCTCGCGGCCGGCGCCCGGTCCGCTTAGGGCGCCGTCGATGCGCTGTGTCAGTGTCGCCGGGCCAGTACCGTCGGGCGGCCCTAGCCGGCCCTGAATTCGTTGAAAATGTCGATCCAGGCTTTCGTCTTCTGCCGGACCGGGAGGTCGCGGGCGACGCTGCGGTCGATCAACGCCTCCACGCGCATCCGGCCGCGGTTTTCCGGATCAGGGTCGTAGCCCATGAGCCGGTTCTGCTCGGCAGTCCAATGGTCTGCGACCTTGAGGTTCGGGCCGCGGGCCTTGAACGCCTTGGCGAAACAGAGCTTCGCCTGGACATGGGCCTGACTGACATACCTGATCCACTCGAGAGCGAGATCCTTGTTCCGGCTTTGCTTGCACACGGTGGCCACTTCCTGCCAGCGGATGCCGCCCTGTTTCGGAATTGTCGCCTCGAAGTTGGGGTAACCGGCGAGCTTGAGATCGATATCGAGGTCTCCGACCATGGCGGCAACGATGTCGCCTTCGATCATGGCCTGCGCGATGGGCCGGCTGCTGGCGCCCAGCATGCCGACCTGTGGCCTCAGTCTGAGCAGCCACGCCCTGACCGCGCCTAGCTGCTCGTCGCTCAGGTCGTAGGGGTTTTCCTTGCCGGGATGAACCGCGAGGCTCGCAATGCCCATGTTCGGCAGATACCAGTCCAGAACGCCGATCCGGCCGGCAAGCCCGGGCAGAAACAGCGAATTCCAGTCCCCGCTCGCTGCCCGGCTCATGCGGTCGGCGTTGTAGGAGATGGCGTAGAAACCGAAGCGCGTGGCCGTGCCCCATATCCGGCCGCCGCCCGCCCTGACCTGGCGCATGGTCCTGAACCGGGGATGGTAGTTGGCGAGTTCCGGTATCTCTCCCGGACTGTAGGGTTCGATCGCGTCCATGGCGGCGAGCTTGCGAACGTACTCGGCGTCGACCAGCACAGTGTCGTAGGTCCCGCGCGGTGCCCGGTTGAACGACCGGAGCATCTGCTCGCCGCCGATATAGACCTTGAAATCCAGCTTGATGCCGTGCGTGTCCTCGAACTCCTCCGCGACCGCCTTTTCTTCGTAGCCCGGCCATGTCAGCACCCGCAGCCGGTCCGCGGCGCGGGCGCCGCGCGAAAAGACGGCGAGCGGGCCTGCCGCAACCGCGCCGGCCGCCGCGGCGCCGGCTTTCAGCACGGTCCGCCGGCCGACCTCGGAGCCGGTCCGGCCGGTCCGGCTCCGCTTACCGGTGTCGCTCATCGGCGCCTCCTTCTCATCGTCGATGCACGGCGCTATTGTAGACGGCCCCAAGCCGGGAGTCCCCGATGGACAGCTTTTCCGCCCACCGGCACAGCGACGACAGCATGACCCTGTCGCCGCCGCATACCGCGGTCCTCGTCGTGGACATGATGAACGATTTCTGCGCCGAGGGCGGCGCGATGGTCCTGCCCGGCTCGGAGCGGCTGGTGCCGCCGCAGAACGCGGTGATCGCGGCCGTTCGCGACACCGACGGGACCGTCGCCTTCATCAAGGATACCCACCGGCCGCAGGCAAGGCGCGAGCGCGAATTCCTCAAGCGGACGCCCCACTGCATCGAGGGCAGCTGGGGCGCCGGGGTGATCGACGCGCTTGACCGGCAGCCCGGCGACATCGAGATCGTCAAGCGGCGCTATTCCGGCTTCTTCAACACTGACCTCGACCTCAGCCTGAAGGACATGGAGGCCGATACGCTGATCGTCGTCGGCGTCGTCACCAACATCTGCGTGCGCTCGACGGTCCATGACGCCTTCTTCCACGGCTACCGGGTGATCGTGCCCGAGGACTGCGTTGCCGCGACCGGCCCGCGCGAACAGGAGTCGAGCCTCTACGATATCGGCACCCATTTCGGCCTGGTCTCGACCTCGGAGGCCGTGGTTCGCGCCCTGCGCGAGGGCGCGGCGGTGGAGAACCGGGTCGTAGCTTGAGCTCGCACCACGGGCATCGTTTTCCTCCCCCTCTTCAGAGGAGGAAGCCAGGTGGGGGTGCCGTCGCGCTTGTAGCGTTTGATTCAGATCAACGCTTCGGGCGGGGTGCCGGGATAGTCTGATTTCGCACCGGTTTTCTTTGCAGGAGGCGGTCATGGCGTTCCATCGGGTGGCGGTGAATGTGGACGGCGACAGGGCCTGTGCGAAACGGGTGGCCTTCGCGACAGCGATCGCCCGGCGGTACGGCGGCGAACTGGTCGGCGTCTTCGCCCGGCTGCCCAACCCCGCGGTCTCCGCATCGGTCTGGCCGGCCCTGCCGAACAACGAGGTGATGGACCGGCTCCGCGAGGTGCACGGCACGGAGATCGACGCCCATATCGGCAGGCTGCGCCCGGAGTTCGAGGCCGCGGCCGGCGAGGTGCCGACGGACTGGCTGGAAGCCGAAGGGGACCGCGCGGCGGCGATGATCCGGGCCGCGCAATCGTCGGCCTTGCTGGTGATCGCCCAGCCGGATGAGGGAGACCCGCTCAACTATCTGACCCGCGAGAGCGTGTCGGACATCGTGATGCGCAGCGGCCGGCCGGTCCTGTTCCATCCCTATATCGGCGCGGACCCGGAATTCCGGCGCATCCTGGTGGCGTGGGACGGCAGCCGCGAGGCCGTGCGCGCCTTCAACGACGCCGCGCCCTTCATGGACGGCGCCGATGTGCTGTTCCTGACGGTCGCGCCGGACAGCGAGCAGAAGGCATCGGCCGGCGACGCCGACCGCCTGACCGGCTTTGCCGGGCGCATGGGCGCGGCAGCGTCCGTCGCCGAGCACATCGCCCACGACATCCGGGTCGGCGACGTCGTGATGTCGCGCGCGGCGGACCACAGCGCCGACCTGGTCGTGATGGGCGGCTACAGCCATTCGCGCTTCCGCGAACTGGCCCTGGGCGGCGCGACCCGGGACATCCTCGACCAGATGCCGGTTCCGGTGCTGATGAGCCACTGAAGGCGGTGGGGCGATCGCCCTTCGATACGCCCCGGCCGGAGCCCGGGGCTACTCAGGATGAGGGAAAATTGGGGTAGCCAAAAACAACCCTCATCCGAGTAGGCGCGCCTGCGCGCCGTATCGAGGGACGCCCTGAGCCAAGTCGAAGGGGACGCCGGCGGCATCGGCAGTTCCGATAGAAGCGGACGAGGCCCCGGTCCGCCGGAAGCCGGGACCGCCGCTCAGCCGGGGTGCGCCGTTGCCGGCTTCAGGGCCCCGTCGCCCCCGGCCCGCTCGCGCAGTTCGTCGGCATCCAGCACGTCGACGGTCTGCTTTCCGACCGTCCGGATCGTGCCGTCGCGGCGCAGCCGGGTGATCGTGCGGCTCACCGTCTCCACGGTCAGCCCGAGATAGTCGGCAATTTCGCGCCGAGACATCGACAGTTCGAGCCGCGTGGCATCCGGGCTGCGCCGGCGCATCCGGTGCATCTGGAACCACAGGAAGGTTGCGATCTTCTCCATCGCGGTCTTGCGGCCGAGCAGGAACATCTGGTCGTGGGCCGAAGCCAGTTCGTCGGAGCAATGGCGCAACAGCCAGTGTTCCATGTCGGGAAATTCCCGGAACAGCCCGTTCATGGCCGCGATCGGATACTGGCAGACGATCGCCTCGCCGAGCGCCTCGGCGGAATAGGCATAGCGCTGGTGGTGATTGAGCCCCAGCATGTCGCCGGGATAGAGGAATCCGGTGATCTGCCGCCGCCCGTCATGGGCCTCTTTGAACACCATCATGGCGCCGTCGGTGACGATGAAATAATGCGCGGCCGGATCGCCCTCGTCGAACAGGCGGCGCCCGGCGTCGATCTGGCGGCGGACGACGATATCCTTCAGGCAGGCGATACGCTCGCCCTTCAGAACGCTGCAGACGGCGGACGACCGGGCCTGGCAGACCAGGCACGGCAGGTCTCCCGGAATGATTCTGCCGCCTGTGACGGAGATATCGGCGTCGCTCATGACCGCACTCTAGCGTCCGGACAGGGCCGCCGCCGGCCTGTCTCTCCGCCGCAGTCTCCAATCGGCGGCGGTTCAGGTCAATCGGCTTTCGGTTTCGGGACCGGTTCGGGACGCCGCCGCGCGGACTTTCACCGTATCAGCCAGATCAGGCCAAGGCCGACCGCCGCCGCGCCCAGCCCGGTCAGGCGGATCGCCGCTTCCGAAGCTTCAAGGAACACCTGCATCAGCCGGCGCATCCCGTTGGGGAAGAGCGCATAGATCATGCCTTCCAGCGCGATCGCCAGACAGAGCGCCAGCAGCAGTTCTTTCACCCGACGTTCATCCGTGTTCCCGGCACCATGTTCCGGCGACCGGAGCGCCTGCCTGTTCCGGGACGGCCCCCGGAACCGCCAAGCCGGCGGCTATTTCTTCTCGCCTCCGGCCTTCTTGCCGTCCATGTCGCCGAAAAACTTGAAGAACTCCCCTGCGGCCGGGCCGATATAGCGCGTGTTTTCCGCGCCGAGCGAATCGCGCAGCGCGTTCATGGAGATCCAGAACTCGAAGAACCCGCCGTCCCGGCCATAGGCCTTGTTGTAGATCTCCTGCGCCCTGCCCTCGCCCTCGCCGCGCAGTTCCTGGGACCGGCGCTCGGCCTTGGCGACGGTGATCCGCGAATCGCGGTCGGCATCCGCCCTGATGCGGGCCGATTCGCGCTCGCCGTTGGCCCGGATGCCGGTCGCTTCCTGGCGCCGCTGGGATTCCATCCGCTGCAGGATCCGTTCGCTGTTCTGCGGCGGCAGGTCGAGCCGTTTGACCCGGACGTCGATCAGGTCGACGCCATAGCGGTCTTCCACGGCGGCGCTCACGCGGTCGGCGATGTCGCGCATGATGTCGGCGCGCTTTGCCGTCAGCAGTTCCGCCAGCGGGACACGGGCAAACACCGCCCGCGTCGTCGAGCTCACGATGTCGCCGAGCTGCTGCTCGAAAACCTCCACGGCCCTCGCCGCCTGGAAGAATTTCAGCGGATTCTTGATCCGGTAGCGGGCGATGGTGTCGACAACCGTCTGTTTCTGGTCGGTGGTCGGCATTTCCGCCGGCGCCACGTCGAGGTCGAGAACGCGCCGGTCGAAATAGCGGATGTTCTGGATGAACGGCAGCTTGAAGTGCAGACCGGGATCGCTGTCCTGGCGCACGACCTTGCCGAACTGCAGCACGAGCACCTGGTCGCGCTCGTGAACCGTGTACACGGCCGAATAGCCGAGCACGCCGATGATGACCAGAAACGCGATCAGGGCGATACGGGTGCGGGTCATGCTACTGGCTCCTGCTGGCGTCGGCTTCCGGCTGGCGGAGCGTCGGGCCCGTTCCGGGTGCCACGTCGCCGTCCTCGTTGCTGGGCGTGCCGCGCTGCTTGATCAGTTCGTCGAGCGGCAGGTAGGGCACGACGCCCTGGCTGCCGGACTGGTCCACGATGATCTTCTCCATGCTCTTCAGGATATTCTGCATCGTGGAGATGTAGATGCGCTTGCGGGTGATGTCCTTCGCCGCCTCGTATTCGCGCAACAGCGCCAGGAAGCGGCTGGTCTCGCCCTGGGCGATCTGGATGCGCTCCTGTTTGAAGGCTTCCGCCGCCCGGGTGATCTGGTCGGCCCGGCCGTTCGCCCGTTCCAGGATCCGCTTCTGATAGGCGGTCGCCTCGTTGATCATCTTGTCCCGGTCGGCACGGGCGGCCTGCACGTCGCGGAAGGCGTCGAGCACCTTGTCCGGCGGATCGGCGCCGAGGAGCTGGACGCGGACCACCTCGATGCCGGCGCCGTAATCGCTGAGAATGCGCTGGATCAGCAGCTTGGCGTCGCCCTGGATTTTCTGCCGGCCTTTGGTCCGGATTTCCTCGAACGGCGTCTTGCCGACGATCTCGCGGATCGCGCTCTCGGTCGCGTCCTTGATGGTCTTTTCCGGGTTGCGGATGTTGAACAGGTAGTTGCGGATGCCGGGCTGGCTCGTAATCTCGGCGCCGTCGACTGTGCGGGTCACGGGCCGGGCGTCGATGCGCCAGTGCACCACGACCTTGATGTCGACGATATTCTCGTCGCCGGTCAGCATCAGGCTTTCCTGCTCTTCCGTGCGGCGCGAATCGCCGAGCTGGATGAAGCCGACGTTGGTCTTGGAGATCTCGGTGATCTTCGGCTTCTCGGTCTCGCCGATCGGCGACGGCCAGTTCCAGTGCAGGCCCTGGGCCGAGACATGGACCACCTCGCCGAACACCAGTTCGACGCCGGCTTCCTTCGGGTCGACGCGGTAGAACCCGGTCGCCATCCAGATCGCGACGACCAGCAGGGCGATCAGCGCGAGGCCCTTGGGCGAGCCGACGCCGCCCGGCATCACCCGGCGCACGCCATCCTGGCCGCGCCGGATCATGTCTTCGAAATTGGGTGGCTGGCCGCCCCGCCCGCCGCCGAAGCCGCCGGGCCGTCGACCGCCCCCGTTGCCGCCGCCGGCGCCCCACGGGCCCCTGCCGCCGCCATTGCCGCCCCACGGCCCACCGCCGCCCGAGCCGCCGCTCTGGTTTTTCCAAGGCATCTCTTCGCCGTCCCTGAATTGGCCCCTTATCGGGTCTATCGCACGCTGCGATGGTGCATTCCGTCCCGCTTCCCGCTGCGCATTCCTCGCGCATCGCAGGCGATTTACGGTATTCTGCCGGTCGCCGCTACATAGCGACGCCGATGTCCGGCGGCAATGCGCGCCGGCCTCCCGCGCCCGGACTGCTGCGAAGGGGCGCAGCCCGGCACGCCGCGCTGGATCGTCTCCGGCGTCGGGTCTAGTTGTGCGCCGGTCCCCGATGCCGTCGACCCGCATTTCGGGATATCGGGCGCAACGCGGAGAATTCAAGCATGGCGAAGATAACCGAAGAACAGGTTCTCGAGGCGCTGGCGCGGGTGCGCGATCCCGAACAGGGCAAGGACCTGGTATCCCTCGGCATGATCGGCGGGCTGACGATCAAGGACGGCAACGTCGGCTTCTCCATCGAGGTGGCGGCCGAGCGCGGCGCTTCTGCCGAGCCGTTGCGCAAGGCGGCCGAGCAGGCGGTCTTCGCGCTCGACGGCGTCACCTCGGTCACCGCGGTGCTGACCGCCCACAGTTCCGCACCTCGGGCAGGCGGGCCGGCCGACGGCGCGGGAGCCGGCCCCGCCGCAGGCGCCCCCGCCGGTGCAAACGCCCCGGCGCCCAAGGGCGGCGGCGCGGATCGGGTCGGCTCGATCATCGCCGTCGCGTCGGGCAAGGGCGGCGTCGGCAAGTCGACGACGGCCGCCAACCTGGCGCTCGCCCTGATGGCCGAAGGCGCCCGGACCGGCCTGCTCGACGCCGACATCTACGGCCCCTCGATGCCGCGCATGATGGGCGTCCGCGGCAAGCCGACCACCGCCGACGGCAAGGTGCTGGACCCGATGGTCGGCCACGGCGTCAAGCTGATGAGCATGGGATTCCTGGTCGATGAGGAAACGCCCATGATCTGGCGCGGCCCCATGGTCATGAGCGCGCTGCAGCAACTCCTGCAGGACGTCGACTGGGGGGCGCTCGACGTCATGGTCGTCGATATGCCGCCCGGCACCGGCGATGCGCAGCTCACGCTGGCCCAGACCGCACGGCTCGCCGGCGCCGTCATCGTCTCGACGCCCCAGGACATCGCCCTGCTCGATGCGCGCAAGGGGCTGAACATGTTCCGCAAGGTCGATGTCCCGGTGCTCGGCATCGTCGAGAATATGAGTTATTTCCAGTGCCCGCATTGCGGCGAGCGCAGCGATGTCTTCTCGCACGGCGGCGCACGGCGGGAGGCGGAGCGTCTCGGCGTCCCCTTCCTGGGCGAGATTCCCCTCGACATCGCGATCCGCGAAACGTCGGACGGCGGCCGGCCGATCGTGGCCGCGGAACCGGACGGCCCGCACGCAACGGCCTATCGCGAAATCGCCGTGCAGATCCTCGACCGGCTGGACGCCGGTGCGAACGACGCGAAACCGGCGCCGAAAATCGTCATCCGATGAGACCCGGCCGCCGGGACCGCCAGTCCGCCGCCCGGCGCGGGCATGCGGCCGCCATAGCGGTCTTCGCGTTTGCAACCGCGGTTTCGCTGAGTTTTGCGGCGCGTGTCCCGGCCGCCGCCGAGCCTGTGCCGGCGGCCGACAGGCAGGCGCCGGCCCGAAGCAAACTCGTATGGGCGAAACCGCGGCTGCGCAACGCAGCGCTGCGCCGGCAAGCGGCGCGCGGACAAGCGGGGCGGCCGGGACGCGACCGGCTGGAATGCAAGGCCTGGAAATATCACGGCGCCGACCGGATTCCGCGGCCCTACGACCCGGACCGCTTTGTCTATACCGAGGAATACAAGCGCGCTCCCGACCGTCCGGGCCGGGAGGAAGCGGCGCGGCGCGCCGATGCGGCCTTTCCGCAACTGATCGACGCCAAGGTCCTGCGCATGTTGCGCCTGATCAACCGGGTGCGCGAGCGCCGCGGCCACACCGCCATGAAGCTGGAACCCCGCCTGATGGTGGCGGCGAAGCGGCACAATCTCGATATCGCCCGCCACGCGCTGATGCAGCATACCGGCACGGACTGTTCCCAGCTCGTCGACCGGGTCTGGGACGAGGGCTACACCTGGAGGAGAATCGCCGAGAACCTGGCCGGCGGCCGCGCGACGGCGGAAGCCACGATGCAGCAGTGGACGGGCAGCGCCGTCCATCTGATGCAGATGACGCTGACCGGGATGACCGAGGTCGGGATCGCCTACGACCACAATCCGAACCCGCCGCGCCACGGCGTACCGATCAAGCATTTCTGGACCGTGATCATGGCTGAGCCCGACCCGTGGCGCGACCGGCACTGGCCGAAGAAGCCGGCGCCGTGCATCGGCAAGGACTGCCCGAAAACGCCCGCAGAGCCTGCCGAGCCCGCGGAATCCGTCGAAAAGACCGGGAAAAACGCCGGGCCGGACGGGCCCCGGAACCGCGAGACGGGCACGCAATGAAGCGTGCGAGGCGCGCCGCTGCGACGATGCGGCCTTGCGCAGACAGCCCGTCCCGCTAATTTAGGCGCGCCATGAAAAAACCGAATTCGCTTATCGCCTCTTTCCTCCTCTGCGCCCTGGCCCTCGGTGGATGCACCGGGACCAGAACGGCCGAATTCAACCGCAGCGATGCCCGGGTCGCCGATCCAGCGCCGGAACAGATGCGCCATGCCCAGATGGTCATCCGGATCGTCAACGAATTCCGCACGGCCAACGGCCTGCCGCCGGTCATACTCGAAGCGCATGTGATGAAGGCCGCCAACGACAAGGCGCTGGATTTCCGGAACAACTGGCGCTTCTACCACGCCGGCAGCGACGGCTCGTCGCCCAGCGGGCGGGTGGCGCGGACCGGCTACGACTGGGTCGAGGTCGGCGAGACCCTGTCGGCCGGGCAGATCACCGCCCGCGGCGCGGTCGCCAATCTGAAGGCGAGCCCCTGCCACCGTTACGCGCTGTTGCGGAAAGTCTATCTCCACGCCGGCGCCGCCTATCTCCACACGCCGGATTCGCCGCGCGGGCGCTACAAGCACTGGTGGGTCGTCAAGCTGGCGCAGCCGAGTTCCGCCATGACCTGGGAGCGGACCTACCCGACTGCGGGAGCGGAACTGACCGAACGCAGCAAGCGCACCAGGATGCGCCGGCCGCCCGGCTGCGTGATCCGCGAGGTGGTTTCCTGAGGCGGGGCGCGGGTCCCCATACAGGCCGGATGAAAAGGCGCAACGGAAAACCGGTCCGCAGACGGGGTCGGCAGACAGCCTCTCAGGCCGTTCGCCATATTCCGGTCCATCGTCCCGATCGCGCTGAAAGCGTGACGGAAATGCTCAACGCGGTTTACGGCGAAGACGAATCCGCTTCGGCGCTCGACCCAATCCTGGAGCGGGTTCAGTTATTGTCGCTGCGGACCGACGAAGAGTGGTGAGACGCTGAATCAGCCGAAAGCCGGCGTGCCGGCTTCGGCTTCCCTGATCGCCCGCCGGATCGCCGAGGGATCGGCCTGCTCCTTCATACCGATGCAGACGAGGCCGACGGGCGCTTCGGGCGGCGCTTCCGAGACCGTCCAGCGGCTGCCGACGACCTGGATGGCGGCCATTGCGCCGTCCGCCCGCCGGACGAAACCCTTGGCCCGCAACAGGCGGTGCGCCGGGTCGGCCAGCAGGCGGGCGAGCGCTTCCGGATCGGCGCCGGCCGGCGGATCGAGTTCGGCAGCGACATACCCGGCGGTGTGATCCCGGAACCGGCCGTCGGCACGGACTGCGGCATTGTCCGGCCGGGCTCCCAGCACGACGTCGATCGGCACATCGGCCCGCTCCGCCCGGACGATCCGGGCGACCGGCGCAGCTTCGCCCAGCCAGGCCTCGACGGCCTCGGGGTCGTCCGCCAGGTCGCACTTGTTGAGCAGGATCAGATCGGCTTGCGCAAGTTGTTGCCGGATCGTACTGCCGACATAGCGGTCCGCGGTGCGGCGGCGCACGGTTTCGGCGTCGGCCAGCACGACCGTGCCGTCCAGCGCGAAATCCGCAAGCAGCCCGACGGTCCCGGCGATCGCGCCCGGAAAGGCGACGCCGCTCGCCTCGAGCAGCACATGGTCCGGCCGGGGCTCGAGCGCCGCCAGCATGGCGAGCGAGGACACCATATCCTCGCCGTAGCTGCAGCAGACGCAGCCGCCGGTCAGGCTGACGATCCGGTCGTCCGCCGCCTCGACCAGGCTGCTGTCGATCGGCAGCGCACCGAACTCGTTGACCATGATGGCGAGCCGACGCCCGCCGGCCTGGCGCAGCATGGCGTTGACCAGGGTCGTCTTGCCGGCGCCGAGATAGCCGCCGATGACGGTCACGGGCAGCGGGCCGCCCCGTTTGCCGCCGGGCGCCATGGCTAGATGCCGGCCGCCGGAAAGATACGGCCGCCCTGCACCGTGCCCCAGACGCGCACGTCCTTCAGGGCCTCGCCGCCAACGGTCTCGGGATCGTCCTCAAGCACGGCGAAATCGGCGCGCTTGCCGGTTTCGATTGAGCCGATCTCGCCGTCGAGCTTGAAGGTGTAGGCCGCGCCCAGGGTGATCGTGCGCAGGGCGTCGGCGACGCCGATCCGCTCGTGCTCGCCAAGGGTCCGGCCGGTCGCCGTGCGCCGGTTGACCGCACACCAGGCGGTAAACAGCGGACCGAGCGGCGTGACCGGGGCGTCGGAATGGATGGCGAGCGGCACACCGGAGGCGAGCGCCGTCGCGCAGGCGTTCATCCGCTCGGCGCGCTCCGGCCCGACGGTGATGCCGTGATGCTGGTCGCCCCAGTAGAAATGGTGGTTCGGGAACAGGTTCACGCACATGCCGAGTTTCGCCATGCGGCGGAACTGGGCGGCGTCGGCAAGCTGGCAATGCTGCAGTGTGAAGCGATGGTCCGGCGACGGATGCCTGCGCAGCGCCGCCTCGACGCAATCGAGCGCCAGCGCCGTCGCTTCGTCGCCGTTGGTGTGGGTGTGGACCTGCACGCCCGCCGCCATGGCGCGCTCGTAGATTTCGAGCAGGTGTTCCGGCGGGATGTACCAAAGCCCTTCCGGCGCCCCGTTGTAGTAGCCCGGCCAGCGCAGCCGCGCCGAAAAGCCCTGGATCGAGCCGTCTGCCACCACCTTGATAATGCCGAGGCGCAGACTGTCCTGGCTGCGGTCGCGCAAGGCGAGCACCCGGTCGATCAACTCTTCTGGCGTCACGCCATAGAAGCGGCGCAGCGCGACGATGCGCGCCGGATAGTCCGGCTCGGCGGTCACCCGCAGCATCATGTCGACCGCATCGTCGGGCAGCGTGTTGGCGAGGTCGGCCGCCGTCGTCACGCCGGTGCGCACGCACAGCCTGGCGAAACGGCGCAGTCCGGGCTCGTCGCAAGCCAGCAAGTCGCGGTCGAACCCGGTATGGGGGCCGAGCGGCGCCATCGCGTCGGGGCCCTTCATCTCGCCGGTCGGCAGGCCGTCCTCGCCGAGCGGAATGCCGGGATGGTCGATTCCCGTCTTGAGCAGGCCGGCCAGCTCAAGCGCCATGCTGTTGACGTTGAGGATATGGCCCGAGGCGTTGAGCACGCCGATAGCGCGTTCGGTCGAGACCCGGTCCAGATCGTGCCGGCTGACGCGCCGGTCGCCGTAGTAGATCGCGTCGAGCGACCAGCCGGCGAGCGGCGCGGCCGGGTCCTCGAGCCGGGCGGCGGCTTCGCGCAGCCGCTCCACGACGGCGTCGATCGATTTGACGCCGGGCCAGACTGTGCCTTCCGGATCCATGCGGTCGAAGAAGCCGCAATAGACATAGGCCCAGAGGGTGCCTTCCATCGTATGGCTGTGGCCTTCCACCAGGCCGGGCATCAGCACCTTGTCGGCGAAGCGGTCGTCCAGCGTGTAAGCGCCCCACCCCGCCAGCTCGTCCAGCGTGCCGGCGCCGACGATGCGGCCGTCGCGCACCGCGACATGGCCGGCGTGCGGCCGGGCCGGGTTCATGGTGATGATCTTGCGCGCGGGGTAGATGGTGGTGGTCACGCCGCGAGGCCTTCGGAAATGTTGCGGATCGGGGCGCCGGTGCCGGCAGCGGCAAGCTTGTAGCGCGTGCGCCGCCGGCCGAACAGCCGGTTCAGGGGCCTTGTACCATGCCGGCCGGAAGCCGGAAGCCGGAAGCCGGAAGCCGGACAGGCCGTGGCGAAGAGACTTCGTGGTCGGCAACGCTTGAATCCGGAAATTGCGTTCTATAATGGGGGAGCCCGAAGTTCGAACGTCATTGGACTCCGCGATTTTCCGGTTGCAGCGGTCATGAAACCTTGCCTGCCAGTCCTCGTTGCCGCTCTGGTCGCGTACGCGGCTCCCGTCTCGGCCCAGGACATCCCGCGGCCCGTCAAGCTGATGACGGTCGAAGCCCCTTCGACGCGGGTCACGCGGCATTTTTTCGGCAAGGTGGCGGCAAAACAGACCGTCGACCTCGCTTTCCAGACAGCCGGCCAGATCGTGCGGTTTCCCGCGATCGAGGGTCGGATCGTTCCTGCCGGCGACATGATCGCCCAGCTCGATCTCGAACCGTTCGAGCTCGCCCTGCAGCAGGCGCGCCTGCAAAGAGACCGGGCACACAGGCGCGCGGCGCGTCTGAAAAAGCTGGAAGGAAAAACGGTCAGCCAGGTGAGCGTCGAGGACGCGGCGACCGAGGCCGGGCTGGCCGAAATCGCTCTGCGCAACGCGGAATATGCCCTGAAGCACGCCACCCTTGACGCACCGTTCGATGCCCTGGTGGCGCGCCGCAGCGTCGCCAGATTCACGACGGTCAATGCGGGGACGCCGGTCGTCCGCCTCCACGACATGTCGGAAATCCGGATCGAGATCGATGTTCCGGAGGTATTGTTCCAGCGTGCGGGCCGCGACCGGAATGTCACGATTGCCGCGCGCTTCCCTGCCAGCAAGACGCTGTTTCCGGTCGAGGTGCGCGAGTTCAACGCCGAAACGTCCCGGATCGGCCAGACCTTCCGGGTGACATTGGGTATGGCCCCGCCCGACGAACTCAACATTCTCCCCGGTTCCTCCGTCACGATCCTGGCAAGCCTGCATCTTCCCCGCTCGAGGATTGCCGTTCCGGCGTCGGCCGTGGCCGTCGCCGCCGATGGCGCCACCTCGGTGATGGTCTTCCGCAAGACCCAGGGCGACGAAGGCGTCGTCGCGGCGAGGCGGGTCACGCTCGCGGTCGGCAGGAACGGCGAATTCCAGGTGATCGAAGGCCTGAAAATCGGCGAAGAAATCGTTGCCGCCGGAATCAACGCCCTGAAAGACGGCGCCAGGGTGCGCCGGTTCCGGGGGCTGCCGAACTGAGGCCATGTCGTGAGGATTGCGCGCGGCAGTATCGAACGGCCTCTTCCGGTCTGGATCATCATTCTGATCTGCCTGGCGGGCGGGATCTGGGGATTCCTTTCCCTCGGGCGGCTGGAAGATCCGGCTTTCACGATCAAGCAGGCGGTTGTCGAGACCCGTTATCCCGGGGCGTCGGCGCAACAGGTTGCCGAGGAAGTCTCCGAACCTCTGGAATCGGCCCTTCAGAAGATGGGCGAGATCGACCGGATCGCCTCGATCAACCGGCCCGGCGTATCCCTGATCGAGGTGTATATCAAATCCGAGTTCGACGGTTCGGAACTTCCGGCGATCTGGACGCGGCTTCGGGCAAGGGTCGAAGATGCCGCCCGGCGTTTGCCGCCGGGAGTCGGCTCTCCCCGTGTGAACGACAGCTTCGGCGACGTGTTCGGCATTTACTACGCCGTCACCGCCGAGGGCTTTACCGATGCGGAGAAGCACCGGCTGGCCGCCTTTCTGCGGCGCGAACTGCTCGCGGTCGATGGCGTTGCCAACGTCGCCGTCAGCGGGCTCCCGGAAGAAGCGATCTTCGTCGAGCCGAACCTCGCCCTTGCCGTCAACCTGAACGTACCGCCGCAAGCCATCGCCGCAGCGATCGCCAACGCCAATTCCGTGGTCGATGCCGGATCGACCGATACGGCGCGCATCGTGGCGCCCGCCGGGTCGGACACCGTTTCGGAGATCGCGGGTCTCTCGGTCGGCGTTGGCGGCGAATCGATCAATCTTGCGGATATCGCCGAGGTCAGCCGCGCCCGGCAATCCGATCCCGCCCTGATCGTGCGGTTCGATGGGGTCGAGGCCTTCACGATCGGGATTGCAGGCCTTGCAACCGAGAATATCGTGGCCGTCGGCAGGCGCGTGGAGCAGCGTCTCGCCGCACTCGAGCGGGACATTCCCGTCGGCGTCGAACTGCACCCGATCTACCGCCAGCACCGGGTGGTCGATAAAGCGTCGAACGACTTTCTCGCGAACCTGGCGATGTCCGTCGCCATCGTGACGATCGTGCTCGCCCTGTTCATGGGATGGCGCGCCGGGGTGGTCGTCGGATCGACGCTTCTGCTGACGGTCCTCGGGACGCTGCTGTTCATGAAGTTCTTCTCTATCGAGATGGAACGCATCTCGCTCGGCGGCCTGATCATCGCCATGGGGATGCTGGTCGACAACGCCATCGTCGTCGCCGAAGGCATGCAGATCGCCATGCTGCGGGGCAAATCCTCGCGCGACGCGGCGGACGAGGCAGCCTCCAGGACGCAGATTCCGCTCCTCGGCGCAACCGTTATCGGCATCATGGCATTCGCAGGGATCGGCCTCAGCCCGGACTCGACCGGCGAATTCCTGTTTTCCCTGTTCGCGGTCATCGGCATTTCCCTGCTGCTGTCGTGGGTGCTTGCCGCAACCGTAACTCCCTTGATGGGACACTATTTTTTCAAGCGGGGCAGCGGCGCGGAAACGGCCGCCTACGGCGGTCTCCCCTTCCGGGTTTACGGCGCGCTCCTGCGCGGGGCGCTGAAGATACGCTGGCTGACAATCGCCGCCCTGGTCGCGCTGACGGCGGCTTCCCTATTCGGATTTACCCAGCTCAAGCAGCAGTTTTTTCCGGATTCCAACACGCCGATCTTCTTCGTTCACTACAAGCTGCCGCAGGGAACCGGCATCCATCGCGTGTCCGACGATCTTGCAAAGGTTGAGGCGTGGCTGGCCGAACGCGAGGATGTCGAATCGGTTTCGACCTTCGTCGGCCGGGGCGCATCGCGCTTCATCCTGACCTATGCAGCCGGGAAAGCGAATCCGAGCTACGGACATCTCATTATCCGCGCCCGCGGTCTCGACCGGATTCCGGCATTGCAGGCCGATCTGGAGGCCTTCGCCCGCAGCAGCCTGCCGGACGGCGAATTCCGCACCCGGCGCCTGGTCTTCGGCCCAGGCGGCGGCGATCCGATCCAGGTCCGCTTTTCCGGCAGCGATCCGAAAATTCTCCGGGACCTCGGACAGCAGGCGATCGCGCGGATGGCCGCCGCATCGGACGATCTGAAACATCTCAGGATGGACTGGCGCGAGCAGGAACTGGCGATCTCGCCGGTCTATGCCGGCGACCGGGCGCAAGCCGCAGGGATTGCGCGCGAGGATATCGCGGCGACGCTCAAATTCGCCACCGACGGCATCAACGCCGGCGTGTATCGGGAAGGCGAACGGCTGATCCCGATCGTGGTGCGTCTGCCCCCCGATTCCGGGCTCGGGCTGGGCGACCAGATGGTTTATTCGACCGCGGCTTCCGCCTTCGTACCCATCGAACAGATGACCGACGGTTTCTCCTACGAAGCCCAGAACACGCTGGTACACCGCCGGGACCGTCTGCCAACCCTGACGGTTTCGGCCGATATCCCGCCCGGCACGACCGCCGCCAAGGTTCACGCCGCGATCCGCCGGACGGTCGAGGACATACCGCTTCCCCTGGGCTATCGAATGGCGTGGGGCGGGGAGTTCGAGTCGTCGGGCAATGCGCAATCCAGCCTGGCAGGAAAGTTGCCGCTCAGCTTCATCGTCATGGTCCTGATCTCGATCCTCCTGTTCAACGCCCTGCGCCAGCCGCTCATCATCTGGCTGCTGGTTCCGATGGCGGTGAACGGGGTGGTGATCGGGCTGCTGGGGACCGGCCTGCCCTTCACCTTTACCGCCCTGCTCGGGCTGCTCAGCCTCTCCGGCATGCTGATCAAGAACGGCATCGTGCTGGTTGACGAAATCGACCGCGTCCGCCGCGGCGGCGAGGCGCTGAAGCAGGCCATCGAGACCGCCTGCACGTCGCGCCTGCGCCCGGTCGTCCTGGCGGCGGCGACGACGATCCTCGGCATGACGCCACTGCTGACCGACGCCTTCTTCGTTTCGATGGCGGTGACGATCATGAGCGGACTGGCCTTTGCGTCGCTCCTGACGCTGGTGGCGGCGCCGGTCCTCTATTATGTGCTGTTCGCGGGCGATGGGGGCCGCCGCGCCGCTGCCGGGCGGACGGCAGCCTGAGGAAAGCCGGCAGACGGCACCGGCCGCCGACGCCATCGTGCGGAGTTTCGCACAGGTTTTCCGCAAGACGCCCGAAAGTTTGCGGGCCGGCGCACAGGCCCCGCCTGCAGCCTCACCGGCTCAGCGACGACTCGCCCATCAGGAATTCGTCCACGGCGCGGGCGCATTGCCGGCCCTCGCGGATCGCCCAGACCACCAGCGACTGGCCGCGGCGCATGTCGCCCGCCGTGAACACCCTGGGATCGGACGTGACGTAACGCTCGGTATCGGCGAGGACGTTGCCGCGCGGGTCGAGATCGACCCCCAGCTCCTCGATCATGCCTTCGTGGACCGGATGGACGAAGCCCATCGCCAGCAGCACGAGTTCCGCCTTCAGCTCGAATTCGGTTCCGGGGACTTCCTTGAGATTTTCATCCAGCCGGACGCCGTGAAGGGTGGACACCGCCCCGCCGGCGCCGGAAAGACGCTTGGTCGCGACGCTCCAGTCGCGCTCCGCCCCTTCCGCCTGCGACGAGGAGGTGCGCAGGCGCAGCGGCCACAGCGGCCAGATGGTCGCCATGTCCGGGCTTTCCGGCGGCATGGGCAGAATTTCGAGCTGCGTCACCGAGACCGCGCCCTGGCGGAACGACGTGCCGATGCAGTCCGAGCCGGTATCGCCGCCGCCGATCACCACGACATGCTTGCCGCGCGCGAGAATCTCCTCTCCGTCGCCGAGGGGCTCTCCGCTGACGCGCCGGTTTTGCTGCGGCAGGAAATCCATCGCGAATTCGACGCCGTGCAGCTCCCGCCCCTCGACCGGCAGGTCGCGCGCCTCTTCCGCCCCGCCGGCCAGCACGACGGCGTCGTAATCCTCGGTGAGCTGCCGCGCCTCGATATCGACCCCGACGTTCACGCCGGTGCGGAAGGTCACGCCCTCCGCCTCCATCTGGGCGACGCGCCGGTCGATATAATGCTTTTCCATCTTGAAATCGGGAATGCCGTAGCGCAGCAACCCGCCCGCCCTGGCGTGCTTCTCGAACAGCGTCACGTCGTGGCCGGCGCGCGCCAACTGTTGCGCGCAGGCCATGCCGGCCGGGCCCGACCCGACGATGGCGACGCGCCTGCCGGTCCGGGTCTCGGGAATGTCCGGAACCACCCACCCTTCGTTCCAGGCATGATCGGCGATCGCGCATTCGATCGTCTTGATCGTCACCGGCGCGTCGCTGATGTTCAGCGTGCAGGCTTCCTCGCACGGCGCCGGGCAAATGCGGCCGGTGAATTCCGGGAAGTTGTTGGTCGAGTGCAGGACCTCGGAGGCTTCCCGCCACTGGTCGCGATAGACCAGGTCGTTCCAGTCGGGGATGATGTTGTTGACCGGGCAGCCGGTGTGGCAGAAAGGGATGCCGCAATCCATGCAACGCGCGCCCTGCTGCATCAGCGTGTTCTTGTCCAGCGGGACGAGGAACTCGCTGAAATGCCGGATGCGGTCGCCGACCGGCGTGTACCGCTGCTCGAGCCTGTCGATCTCGAGAAAGCCCGTGACCTTGCCCATGGGTCAGCGGCTTTCCGCGACGAGGTCGGCTGGATCGGCGGGATCGGCCGGCTGGGCGAGCTCCATTTCCCTGAGCGCGCGGTAATAGTCGACCGGCATCACCTTGACGAATTGCGGCAGGTAGGAGTCCCAGTTTTCGAGAATCAGCCTGCCGCGCGCCGAATCGGTGTAGTGGACGTGTTTCTCGATCAGCTGGTGCAGGCGTTCGGCATCGAAACGCGTCATGTCGCGCATGACGTCGACCAGCCCGTGAGCTTCGAGGTCGCCGCCCTGGTGCGCCAGGCGTTCGAGCGAATCGTCCTCGGCCTTGATCGGTTCGAGTTCGACCATCGCCAGGTTGCAGCGGCGTTCGAAATCGCCTTCCTCGTCCAGGACATAGGCGATGCCGCCGCTCATCCCGGCGGCGAAGTTGCGCCCGGTATGCCCGAGGCACACGACGACGCCCCCGGTCATGTACTCGCAGCCATGGTCGCCGACGCCCTCGATCACCGCGACGGCGCCGGAATTGCGCACCGCAAATCGCTCGCCCGCGACTCCCCGGAAATAGCATTCCCCGGCGATCGCGCCGTAGAGCACGGTATTGCCGATGACGATGCTTTCCTCGGCGACGACGCCGCTGTCGGCCGGCGGATAGACCACGAGGCGGCCGCCCGACAGGCCCTTGCCGGTATAGTCGTTGGCTTCGCCTATCAACTCGAACGAGATTCCGTGGGCGAGAAACGCGCCGAAGCTCTGGCCGGCGGTGCCCTGGAAGGTCGCGCTGATCGTGTCTTCCGGCAGGCCGTCATGGCCGTATTTCTTCGCGACCTCGCCCGACAGCATCGCGCCGACGGTGCGGTCGATGTTGCGGATCGGCATGTCGATGCGGACCGGCTGACGTTTGGCCAGCGCGGGCCGCGCCTGCTCGATCAACGTGCGATCGAGGACCTTTTCCAGATTGTGGTTCTGGCGCTCGCTGTTGTGGGTCGCGACGCCGGGCGTGGCATGGGGCTTGGCAAGGATCCGCGACAGGTCGATGCCCTTGGCCTTGTAGTGTTCGATCGCGCGGCGCTGGTCGAGCCGCTGCGACTCGCCGATCATTTCGGCGAAGGTACGGAAACCGAGCTGCGCCATCAACTCGCGCACTTCCTCGGCGACGAAGAAGAAATAGTTGATCACATGCTCGGGCGTGCCGGTGAACCGCCGGCGCAGTTCCGGGTCCTGGGTCGCGACGCCCACGGGGCAGGTGTTGAGGTGGCACTTGCGCATCATGATACAGCCGGCGGCGATCAGCGGCGCGGTGGAAAAGCCGAATTCGTCGGCGCCCAGGAGCGCGCCGACAACGACGTCGCGGCCCGTTCGGATGCCGCCGTCGACCTGGACGGCGATGCGGCCGCGCAGCCGGTTGAGCACGAGCGTCTGGTGCGTCTCGGCAAGCCCGATTTCCCACGGCGAACCGGCATGGGAGATCGATGTCAGCGGGCTGGCGCCCGTGCCGCCCTCGAATCCCGAAATCGTCACATGGTCCGACCGGGCCTTCGAGACCCCCGCCGCCACGGTTCCGACGCCAACCTCCGAGACCAGCTTCACGGAAACGTCGGCATCCGGGTTGGTGTTCTTCAGGTCGTAGATGAGCTGGGCGAGATCCTCGATCGAGTAGATGTCGTGATGCGGCGGCGGCGAGATCAGGCCGACGCCCGGCGTCGAATGGCGCACCTTGGCGATGACCGCATCGACCTTGTGGCCCGGCAGCTGGCCGCCCTCGCCGGGCTTCGCTCCCTGGGCCATCTTGATCTGCATCATGTCGGAATTGGCGAGATATTCGGCGGTCACGCCGAAGCGGCCCGAGGCGACCTGCTTGATGGCCGAGCGCATCGAATCGCCGTTGGGCATGGGCCGGAACCGGTCCGGCTCCTCGCCGCCCTCGCCGGTGTTCGACTTGCCGCCGATCCGGTTCATGGCGATCGCCAGGGTCGAATGGGCCTCGCGCGAGATCGACCCGAAGGACATCGCGCCCGTCGAGAACCGCTTGACGATCTCGCTCGCCGGCTCGACCTCTTCGAGAGGCACCGGCGTCTCGGCCGGGATAAGCTCGAACAGGCCCCGGACGGTCATCATCCGGTGGTCCTGATCGTTCACCTGCTCCGCGAAGGCGCGGTACTTTTCCGGCAGCTCGCCGCGCACGGCATGCTGCAGGTTCATCACCGTATCGGGCGTCCAGTAATGCTCCTCGCCGCGCAGGCGGTAGGCGTATTCGCCGCCGACGTCGAGCGCATTGCGATAGATCGGCGCGTCGCCGTAGGCGAGCCTGTGGCGCTCGACGGTCTCGCGCGCGATCTCCGCCAGCCCGACTCCGCCGATGGTGCTCGCCGTGCCGGTGAAATACTGCCCGACGAAGTCTTCGCCCAGGCCGACGGCGTCGAAAATCTGCGCGCCGCAGTAGGACTGGTAGGTCGAGATGCCCATCTTGGACATCACCTTCAGGATGCCCTTGTCGACCGCCTTGATGTAGCGCCGGGAAAGCTGACGGTCGGTCAGCTTCTCCGGCAGTTCGTCGCGCATTGCCGAAAGGGTCTCGAACGCGAGGTAGGGGTTGATCGCCTCGGCGCCGTAGCCGGCCAGGGTACAGAAATGATGGACTTCGCGCGCCTCGCCGGTCTCGACGACCAGCCCGAGCAGGGTCCGGAGGCCCTCGCGCACCAGATGATGGTGAACCGCCGACGTGCCCAGCAGCGCCGGTATGGCGATCCTGTCCTCGGAGATCGCACGGTCGCTCAATATCAGGATGTTGTAGCCTTCCTGACACGCCTTCTCGGCCTGGGCGCACACCGAATCGAGCGCCGGACGCATGCCTTCGGCGCCGTGCTCGGCGGGATAGGTCAGATCGAGGGTCAGGGTCCGGAACGCGTTGTCAGCGATCTCGCCGATCGAGCGGATCTTTTCCAGGTCCCGGTTGGTCAGGACGGGCTGCCGGACCTCGAGACGCTTTTGCGGCGTCGTATCGTCGATGCCCAGCAGGTTCGGCCGCGGGCCGATCAGCGACAGGAGCGACATCACCAGCTCCTCGCGGATCGGATCGATCGGCGGGTTGGTGACCTGGGCGAACACCTGTTTGAAATAGGTGTAGAGCAGCTTGGGGCGCGACGACAGCGCCGATATCGGGCGGTCGTTGCCCATCGAACCGACGGCTTCCTGCCCGGTCGACGCCATCGGCGACATCAGGAATTTCAGGTCCTCCTGCGTATAGCCGAAGGCCTGCTGGCGATCGAGCAGCGTAAAGCGGTTGGGCAGGGCGACCGGGGCGTTCGTCGCGGGCAGGTCCTCCAGCACGATCCGGGTGCGGTCGAGCCACGCCTGATAGGGCTGCACCGAAGACAGTTCGGCCTTGATGTTGTCGTCGTCCAGGATGCAGCCCTGTTCCAGGTCGATCAGCAGCATCTTGCCCGGCTGCAGGCGCCACTTCTTGACGATGCGGCTCTCGTCGATCGGCAGGACGCCGACTTCGGACCCCATCACCACCATATCGTCGTCGGTAATGACGTAGCGCGCGGGCCTCAGCCCGTTGCGGTCCAGGGTCGCGCCGATCTGGCGGCCGTCGGTAAACGCCACCGCCGCCGGACCGTCCCACGGCTCCATGATCGCCGCGTGATATTCGTAGAAGGCGCGGCGGCGCTCATCCATCAGCGGATTGCCGGTCCACGCCTCGGGAATGAGCATCATCATGGCGTGGGCCAGCGAATAGCCGGACTGCACCAGGAGTTCGAGCGCGTTGTCGAAGCTCGCCGAATCCGACTGGCCCTCCGTGATCAGCGGCCAGAGCTTTTCCAGATCGTCGCCCAGGAGCTTGGACTTCATCAGATGGCGGCGCGCCGCCATCCAGTTGATGTTGCCGCGCAGCGTGTTGATCTCGCCGTTGTGGCAGATCATCCGGTAGGGATGCGCCAGCCGCCAGGACGGGAACGTGTTGGTCGAAAACCGCTGGTGAACGAGGGCCAGCGCGGTGACCATCCGCTCGTCCCTGAGGTCGAGGTAGAATTCGCCGACCTGATGGGCGAGCAGCATTCCCTTGTAGACGACGGTGCGCGACGAGAAGGACGGCATATAGAAATCGTCGCAAGCCTCGCCCAGGCCGTCGACCAGATGCTCGGCCTGTTTGCGGATGACGAACAGCTTGCGTTCGAAGGCATCCTGGTCAGCGCAGTTGTCGCCCCGGCGCACGAAGACCTGGCGCACGAACGGTTCGGTCGGCAGCACGCTCTCGCCCAGTCCGGAATTGTCGACCGGCACGTCGCGCCAGCCGAGGACGTGCTGGCCTTCGGCCTCGACAAGTTCCTCGACCATCCGGACGCAATCCGCCCGCGGCCCCTCGGCCTGGGGCATGAACACCATGCCGACCGCGTACTCGCCCGGTTCCGGAAGCGCGATCCCGATGTCGCCGCAGACCGCGCGCAGATGGGCGTCGGGCATCTGGATGAGAATGCCCGCGCCGTCGCCGGCCAGCGGGTCGGCGCCGACCGCGCCGCGATGCGTCAGGTTTTTGAGAACCTGCAAACCCTGATCGATGATCCGGTGGCTTTTGCGGTTCTTGATGTTCACGACGCAGCCGATCCCGCACGCATCGTGTTCGTTGCGCGGGTCGTAAAGCCCCTGCTTTCTGGGCAATCCTTTGTATGTGCGGGGTACGGGATCGGTCATGTTCGTCTTTATCGGGCATCCTTTGTGCCGGTTTGGCCTTCCCGGATTTCATCCGTCGGGATCGTTGGGCCGGTCGGTTCGGGTTCGTCGTGCGGTCTCCGTCTCTGTCTGCCTGATTCTAAGGTCCGCAACGCCGGTGGGCCAGTCGCCTGCGGTCGAACGTCCAAGTCCCGATTTGCCTGTTTTCCGCCCATGACGGCCCTGCCCACATCGCCGCAGGTGCAGCGGCGGCAGCAACGGGAAGATCGATTGAAGGGGTTCCCGCAGCCTGGAAATCACCGGGCAATTTCCGCGACCCGGCCGCCGGGCCGGCCCGGGAACCGGTAGCATCTCCGACGATCCGGAATGCGGCTGACGGCAGGCGGCGCCGTCCGGTTGTCGGGCCCGGGCGGGCAACGCTATGGTGGCGAGGCCGGGCGAGCCGCCGGGCGGTATGGCGCCCCAAGCGGACAGGAAAGGACGTGCAATGGTTCGGCTCCTGGAGACCGATGTCCGCACGCGCGACGTGCTTGGATGGAAGGGCGTGCATCTGTTCCACTTCCACGGCTCGTCCTGTTCCCAGAAGGCCCGGATCGTCCTCAACCTGAAGGGCGTCGACTGGCAGGCGCATCCGATCGACCTGCCGGGGGGAGAGAATCTGAGCGAACGGTATCTCGGCATCAATCCGCGCGGGCTGGTCCCGACGCTGGTCATCGACGGCGAAGTCCATATCGAGAGCAACGACATCGTCTCGCTGATCGACCGGCGGTTCCCCGTGCCGCGGCTGATTCCCGAAGGCCGCGAGGCGGAAATGGCCGAACTGCTGCGTCACGAGGACGATCTGCATCTCGATTTGAGGACGATCACCTTTCGGTATACCCAGCCGCGGCCCCGCGCGCCGAAATCGGCGGACGCGCTGGCCGATTACCGCGCGCGCGGCAGCGGCACGGTCCAGGGAAGCCGCGACCCCAACAAGACCGTCGAGATCGCGTTCTGGGAGCGCATCGCGCGCGACGGGATCACCGACGAAGCCGTCCGGGCCTCGGCGGCGCGGTTCCGCCGCTCGTTCGAAGACCTGGACCGCCGGCTGAACGCCGCCCCCTACATTTTGGGCGGGCAACTGAGTCTGGCCGATATCGCCTGGTTCATCTACGTCAACCGGCTCACGCTCTGCGGCTATCCGGTGGAGCGGCTGCATCCCGATCTGTACGCGTGGTTCGGGCCGCTTCGCGAACGGCCGGAGTTTGCCGGCGAGATCGCGGTTCCGCACGGGATACGGAAGGCGATCGACGAAAACCACCGCAGGCAGCAGGCAGCCGGAGAAACGCTGATCGACGTGGCCGGGCTTTGAGCGCCGGACCGGCGGATAAGCCGGCAGGAGCGGCCGACCGATCCGGCGCCGGCGGTCCGGAACAGCGCCTCAGCCGCCGCCCGCCGCCGCGTCCAGCGCCTCGAGCAGGCCGTCGAACAGCGCGCCATCGTTAATCACCCGCGGCACCTTGTTCTGGCCGCCCAGCTTGCCGCGCCGCTTCATCCATGCGGTGAAGAAGCCGGGCGGCGCGGCCAGCAGTTCGGGCGCCCGCAGACCGAAGCCGCCGGAGCGGTGGGCGGCGTAATCCTCGTTGCCCGCCGAAAGCTCGGCATCGAGCGCTTCGGCAAACCGGCCGAGCGCCGCCGCAGACGGTATCCCGCCGGCAAATTCCACCACATAGCGATGGCCGCCCAGGGGCTGCTCCGCCGTTGGGAAGACCGCGCCCATGGCATAGTCCGCGACCGAGAGGCCGGCAGCGGCGGCGGCCCGGCTGACCGCCCGGTCGATCTCCTCGCCGGTCAGGTGCTCGCCGAAGGCCGACATGGTCGCGCCGGTCCGCCCGGTGACCAGCAGGCGCGGCGGATTGCGGCCGACGAAGCGCACCGTGTCGCCGAGCAGCCAGCCCCACAGGCCCGCGCAGGTCGACAGGACAATGGCGTAATTCACGCCGGTCTTGACCGTGCCAACCCAATGGCGCGTTGGCTGCGCGGCTTCCAGTTCCTCCAGCGGGATGAATTCGTAGAACAGCCCGGTATCCAGATTGAGCCTCAACCCCTCGCCGAACCCCCGGTCGCTGCCCGCGACGAAGCCTTCGCTGGCGGCGTAGGCCTCGCGGTAGTCAGCCGGACGGCCGCGCAGCCAGTGGTCGAATTGCGGCTTATAGGGATCGAAGCGGATGCCGCCGTGAATCACCAAGTCGAGATTGGGCCAGATGCGGGTCAGGTCGCGCTGCGCCGCAGGCCGCAGGTCGGCGAGACGCTCGAACAGCAGCAGCAGCCAGCTCGGCGTGCCGCTGATCGAGCGGACGTCGAGGTCGAGGCTGCCGCGCGCCAGAGTGTCGATCTTGCGCTCCCAGTCCGTTTCCAGGGCGAGATCCTCCGGCGGCCAGGTGAAGCGCTGCGCCCAGGCCGGCACCGTTGCCGCCGCGATGCCGGAGAGGTCGCCGGCCAGAATTCCGGGCGCCAGCGGCTTGAGATCGGTGCTGCCGCCGAGGATGAAGCTGCGCCCGCCGAGCACACGGCTTCGCGGCCGGGCGGCCAGATGGTGGGCCAGCATGTCGAGCGCCGCCCGCTTGTTGGACCGGACCATCGCCGGCGTGACGGGAATGTATTTGGTGACGTCGCGCGTCGTACCGCTGGTCAGCGCGAACCAGGGGACCGGGCCGGGCCAGCCGACTTCGGCAAGGTGCGGGAAGGCGCTGCCCCAGACTTCGTCGCGGAACGCGTCGTAATCGCGAAGCGGCACGGCGGACTGGAAGTCGGCGACGGAGCGGATATGCGCGAAGCCGTGGCTGCGCCCGAACCGGGTTCCCGCCGCCGCGCGCACCAGTTTCAGCAATTCCGCCTGCTGGACCGCCGCGGGGTCCATCGCCGACAGCCGCCGCAGCCGCCGCCGGGCCCACAGGCGCAGAAGGGGCGTCGCATCCATCATGGCCGGGATATAGGCCGGGCCCGGCTCAGCCGTAGAGCCGCTCCAGGATTTCGATGGTTTCCGCGTGGCGGCGGCACCGGTAGTCCGCACCGAAATCCGGGTCGGGATCGGCCGGCGTGTCCGGGGTGAGGTCCAGGGCCGGGCTCGGCGTTTCGGGGACGAACTGGATGGTGGCGCGCACGCCGGCCTCCCGCCCCGCCGCGATATCGCCCTCCCGGTCGCCGATCAGCACGCTCTGCGCCGGATCGACCCCGACGGCCCGGGCGGCGCGGTGCAGCATGCCGGCGCCCGGCTTGCGCCACCAGGAATCGCGCACCCATTCGGCCAACAGCGGGCGGCCGTCCGGCGGCGTCAGATCGGGCGGGAACCACGGACTGTGCTCGACATGGGCGACCGCCACGCCCTCGCCGGCGAACTGCGCCACCATCCAGGCCATGAGGTCGCGGAGCTGCTGCGTTGTGTAGAGGCCGCGGGCGATGCCGGCCTGGTTGGTGACGATCATGATCGGCAGGTTGAGCCGCATGGCAGTGCGGCCGAGGTCGAATACGCCGGGGACAAATTCGATCTGGTCCGGCCGATGGACGTAGCCCCGGTCGACGTTGACGACGCCGTCGCGATCCAGGAACAGGCCGCCGCGCGGAGGAAAGGATACGGGCACGCTTGCCTCGGATCGGGGAGCGGATTGCCGGGCGGGTCGACTACGCGCGCCGGGGGCAGGGGTTCAAGCCGGAATCCGGGCGCACTTCGCCTGCGTTACCGGACGTAGCTGGCGAGCAGGAGCGACAGGGTCGGCACGGCAACGATCAGCGTGAGCCGGAACAGGTCGGCGATCCAGTAGGCGGTGACGCCGCGGAAGATCGTCGTCGTGCGCACGTCCGGCAGCACGCCGCGCAGCACGAAAACGTTGAGGCCGACCGGCGGCGTAATCAAGCTGATCTCGGTGATGACCACCACGACGATGCCGAACCACACGGCGACCTCGGTCGCGTTCAGGCCGAGGCCGACATCGACGACCAGATCCCACATCGGCGGCATCTGGCCGGTGAACATGTGCCAGAAGGGCGGCACGAAACCGGGCCCGAGCTCCTTGATCAACGGGAAGAAGATCGGCACCGTCAGCAGGATCATCGACAGGCTTTCGAAGACGCAGCCGAGCAGCACATAGATCAGCAGGATGGCGGCCAGGACGAGCCAGGGGTTGTCCTCGAAATTGGCGGCGATATCGAGCAGCGTCTGCGGGAAGGTCGTGAAGTTGATGAAATTGGCGAACACCAGCGCGCCGATCAGCACGGTGAACAGCATGGCGGTCGTGGACGCGCTTTCCAGCAGCACGGCGTAGAAGCCGCGCAGGTCCATGGTGCGCCGGGCGACGGCGAAGACGAAGGCGCCGAAGGCGCCGATGCCGGCCGCCTCGGTCGGGCTGAACACGCCGCCGTAGATGCCGCCCATGACGAAGACGAACAGGGTGAGCACGCCCCAGACGTCGCGCAGCGCGAGCAGCCGGCCGCGCCAGTCCGTGCGGTCGCCGCGCGGGCCGAGGGCCGGCCAGATGGTAATCACGGCGCGCACCGCCATCAGGTAGAACACGATCCCGACGATGCCCGGTATGACGCCGGCGGCGAACAGCTTGCCAATATTGGTCTGGGTCAGGATGCCGTAGATCACCAGCAGCACGCTGGGCGGAATGAGAATCCCGAGGGTGCCGCCGGCGGCGATCGCTCCGGCCGCCAGGCCGTCGTCATAGCCGTAGCGGCGCATCGACGGCATGGCGACCTTCGACATGGTCGCCGCCGTGGCGAGGCTGGAGCCGCAGACGGCGCTGAAGCCGCCGCAGGCGACGATGGTCGCCATCGCGAGACCGCCCTTGCGGTGGCCAAGGAACGCGTTGGAGGCGGTGTACAGTTCCTCCGACAGGCGCGCCCGGGTCACGAAATTGCCCATCAGAACGAACAGCGGCACCACGGAAAGCTCGTAGTTGATCGCCGCGTCGAACGCCGTCTGGCCGACATTGGCCAGCGCGCCTTCCAGATTCATCGACCAGCTCATGCCGATGAAGCCGACGATGATCATCGAGAAGGCGATGGGCACGCGCAGGAAGGACAGCGTCAGCAGCGCCGCGAAACCCAGCAGCGCGACGGTCATGCGGTCTGCCCCGAGGCCTGGGCCGGGTCGGTGCGCGCGCCGGTCATATAGGCGACCGCCGCGGCGAACTGTGCGACGGCCGCCAGCACGCACAGGATCGCCGTCCCCATACTGAACGGCCAGATATCCATATAGAGTTCGTCGGTCGCGTCGCCGAATTCGAGATGGGTTTCGGCCTTGACCCACAGCCGCCAGGCGATGAACAGGACGGCGCCCGCGGCGACGAGGTTGATGAATACGCCCTGGGCCCGCTTGAGCCCGGGCGGCACCACGCCGTCCAGCAGGTCGATGGTGACATGGCCCTCGCGGAAGCACACCATCGGCAGGACGCAGAACACCAGCCCGGCCATCATGAAAGCGATGATTTCGGCGAGGGCCGGCAGCGGGCTGTTGAAGATGTAGCGCCCGCCGACATCGATGAAGGTCAGCGTCATCATCATGAACAGAACCGCACAGGAAATCACCGCCAGCGCCTGGAGCGGCAGGATGCCGATCCAGTAAGCCAGCGGCGAAACCCTGGTTTCTGCCGGTTGTTCGGACCCGTCGGTCAAGCGCTGCGCCTCTGGAGTTCGGGGGACTCGACCGCAACCGGGATGGCCGCCGGCAGTGCGCCGCCGGCAGCTGGAATTCCGCTCATCTGCAGCCCTCCCCGAAAACAAGGGTGCGCCGGCCGCCGGCGCAACGGCCGGGAAAATACGGGAACGGAACGCAACCGTAAAGCGTGCGCCCGGCCGGAACGCCGCCCCCCTTGCCCGGACCGGGCCCGGGCGAGGGGGCAGAAGCGCCCCGAACCCGGCCTCAGAGACGGATCGGCAGGGCCTCGACCGGTTTGCCGGTCAGGGCGAAGATCGCATTGGCCATCGCCGGGGCCAGCGGCGGCACGCCCGGCTCGCCGACGCCGGTCGGCGGATCGTTCGACGGCACGATATGCACATCGACCGGCGGCATGTCGGGCATCCTCGGCATGGTGTAGCTGTCGAAATTGCTCTGCTCGACCACGCCGTCCCGCAGGGTGATCTCGGCGCCGTCGAGCGTCGTGCCGATCGCCATCAATACCGAACCCTCGATCTGGGCTTCGACCGAGCGGGGATTGACTGCGAGATTGCAGTGGATCGCGCTGGTGACCCGATGCAGCTTCGGCGCATCGTCCTCGATCGAAAGTTCCACGACGTGGGCGACGACCGAGCGGAACGACTCGTGCACTGCGATCCCCCAGGCGCGGCCGGCCGGCAGCGTTTTTTTGCCATAGCCGGATTTTTGGACCGCGAGGTCCAGCGCCGCCAGGTGCCGCGGATGCTTCTTCAGCAGGTCGCGGCGCAGGGCGGCCGGGTCACGGCCGGCCTCGCTGGCGACCCGGTCGATGAGCGTCTCCATCACGAACGCGGAGTGGGTATGCCCGACCGAGCGCCACCAGAGCATCGGCACATTGACTGCGGGATGATGCACCGAGACCGCAATCGGCAGATCGTAGGCCGTGTCGGCGACGCCTTCCACCGCCGTCCCGTCCACGCCGTCCTTGACCAGAAAGGCTTCGAACGGCGTCCCTTTGAGGATCGAAGGACTGACGATCGTATGTTTCCAGGCCGCGATCCGGCCGTCTTCCCCGAGGCCGATCTCCGCCCGGTGCAGGGTGAGCGGGCGGTAATATCCGCCCCGGATATCGTCCTCCCGCGTCCAGACCACCTTGAGCGGCTCGGTCCGGCCGGCCGCGAGCCACGCGCTCATCACCCGCGCCGCGTCGGCCAGATAGTCGGACGTCGGGGTGGCGCGGCGCCCGAAGCCGCCGCCGGCGAACATGGTGTGGATGCGTACCTGCTGGGGTTTCAGTTTCAGGACTTTCGCGACCGTCAACTGGTCGATCGTCTGGAACTGGGTGCCGGTCCAGATGTCGCAACGCCGGCCCTCACCGGTTCCGGACATCTCGATCACCGCGTTCAGCGGCTCCATAGGCGCGTGGGCGAGGAACGGAAAACGGAAATCCGCCGTGATCGTCTTTTTCGCGCCGGCCATGCCGGAAAGGTCGCCGGGCCGGGCGGGCAGGCCGTCGCGGCCAAGCAGCGCCGCAAACTGCGTATCGAGCTTGCGGCTGTCGGGCAGTTCGGCCGGCGCCTTCCATTGGATCTCGAGTTTGTCCCGGCCCTTATGCGCGGGCCAGTATCCGTCGGCCACCACGGCTACGCCCGTCGCGCCGCGATCCAGATCGACCTGCATCACGCGGTCGACACCCTTGACCGCCTGCGCTTGCGCGGCGTCGAAGCCGGCGACGGTCCCGCCGAAATGCGGCGGCCGGGCGATCAGCACGGTCTTCATGCCCGGCCGGCGCATATCCATGCCGAAAATCTGCCGGCCATTGGATTTATCGGCTGAATCGAGCCGGTTGGCCGGTTTGCCGATCAGGCGGAATTCGCTGCTTTTCTTGAGCGTGACCGCGGCGGGCACCGGCAGGGCCATGGCGGCCTCGCTCATCTCGCCATAGCCCGCACTCCGGCCGTCGGCGGCAATCAGCCGCCCGGCGCGGGTCCGCACCGTCGCCGCATCGACCTTCCACTTGCGGGCGGCGGCCTCGACGAGCATCGCGCGCGCCCGGGCGCCGAGCTCCCGGTACTGCATAAAGCTGTTCTGGATGGAGTTGGAACCGCCCGTCATCTGAAGGCCGAAAGCCGGATCCTTGTACGCCTCGCCCGCCGGCGCGAGTTCCGCGCGGACGCTGTTCCAGTCGGCGTCGAGTTCGTCGGCCAGGATTCTGGCCAGCCCGGTATGCGAGCCCTGTCCGAACTCCAGGCGGTTGATCTGGATCGTGACAACGCCCTTCGGGTCGATGTGCAGGAAGGCGCCGGGCTGCTGGCCCGGTTTCAGCTTGCCGGCAGAGGCCTTCGGCGTCGCGGCGCCGGCGGCGCCGGCGGAAACCAGCCCGATGGCGAGCCCGGAGGCGCCGGTCAGTTTGATGAAGCGGCGCCGGCTCATATCCGTTCCGGTGGCGGCCTGCCAGGCGGGCCCGATCCGGTCCATGATCGAATGATTGGTCATGATGCGCGCGCCCCTAGTTCAGGTTGGCCGCGGCGGCCTTGATGGCCGCCCGGATGCGTCCGTAGGTGCCGCACCGGCAGATGTTGCCTTCCATCGCCTCGTCGATGTCGGCGTCGCCGGGCGCGGCGTTGTCGCGCAACAGGGCGACCGCGCTCATCACCTGTCCGCTCTGGCAATAGCCGCATTGCGGCACGTCCTTCTCGACCCAGGCCCTTTGGACGGCCTGGCCGATGCGGTCGCTGCCGACCTGCTCGATGGTCGCCACCGAAGCGCCTTCGACATCGGCGACCGGCGTGACGCAGCTGCGCACCGGCTCGCCGTCGAGGTGGACCGTGCACGCGCCGCACTGGGCGAGGCCGCAGCCGTATTTCGTGCCGGTCAAATTCAGCGAATCGCGCAGCACCCAGAGCAGCGGTGTCGAATCGTCGACATCCGCGGTCACGCTCTGGCCGTTGACCTTGAAGCTGGCCATTGAAATTCCTCTCCTGTTCGGGCGCCGCCCCGTCGAACGGATTCTTCGGGGTACGGGCGGGCAGTTCGGACCGGTCGTTGGGCGAAAAATCAGGCGAAATCAAGGCACGCGCGACGGCGGTCCGACCGCGTTGCCGAACGGCCTCGCCGGCGGCAAGGGCGCCGGCCGGGAACTGCGCCGCGGGGCGCCGCTCCCGGCCGGCCGCCGCTGTGCCGGCGACTACTTCTGAAGTTTCGCGACTTCGCCGTAGAAGAATTTGAGCACGGCCGAACCGTTGATGCCCTGCTTCTTCATGTCAGCGATGTAGCGCGCTTCCAGGTTGGCCTTGATCTTCTTGACCGACGCCAGCATCCCGGCGGATGCCTTGCCGAACTTGTGGCCGCCCTTCTTGGCCGCTTCCAGTCCGTCGGCGTCGTTCTGGTTCCACACCTTGCCTGCGACGAAGGCGAAGTTTTCATCGGACACGCTGGCGATGACCTGCTTGTCGGCTGCCGACAGGCCGTCATACTTCTTCTTGCCGATAAACGTGTAGAAGCCGGAATTGTAGAGCCCGCCCGGCAGCTCCGTGTGGAACTTCACCAGGTTGACGATCTTGAAGCCGGTCAGCGCCTCGTAGGGGAAGGTAACGCCGTCGACCACGCCGGTCGACAGAACCTCGTAGGATTTCGGCGCCGGCAGCCGGATCGACGTGCCGCCCCAGGCCGTGACGATGGCGAGCGGCGCGGGCCCGCCGGTGCGGATCTTCTGGCCCTTCATGTCGGCGATCGACTTGATGAGCTTCTTGGAATGGTGGATCACGCCCGGGCCGTGGGTGTTCAGGCCGATCAGGTGAACGCCCTTGTAGAAGCCCTTGCCCTTGAAGAACTTGTCGTGGGTGCGCTGGAACGCGACCGACGTCGCCACCGCGTCCTCCCCGGTCAGCGGAAACTCGCTGAACGCATAGGCGCGCAGCCGCTTCGGCGAATAGCCGTGGACGCCGAAAGCGGCCCCGGCCTGTCCGGTGCGGACGATATCCATATGGGCGCGCGGATGACCGAGCGGCTTGGGCAGCTTGCGGAACTTCACCCGGCCTTCGGTCCTTGACTCGATGACATCCATCAACGGGATCAGAAGGCGCGTGGACAATTTGTGGGTCCACGGAATCCAGTTGGAAAAGGCGAATTCGGTGGCGGCCTGCGACGCCGGCGCGAACGCCGTCAGCGCAACGGCCACGCCTGCCGCGGCGAGCACAGGTTTCATGGCGGTTTCCTCCCTTGAACCTTGGTCTGAAGGCGGCGCATCGATCCGGCGAACCGCCTGAAGGATGCGGACATTACAAATCTTTCCGGTCCGGGTAAACTTACCAGTGCGTCGCGATTTCGTAGGTCGCGATTTCGCCGGCCGAAATCCGGACGCCGGACCAGGGAGGCGGTTATGCCCGACGATATTCGCACCCACGTCGACAGCACGATCGGCAGCAGCCTCCGGACCGTCGGGCGGACGGACAAGGCGAAACTCGCGCTCGCGGCGCGCATCCTGGCGGCGAACGGCCACGCCGCGGGCCTCGCCGGCCAGCTCACCGTCCGCGCCGAGCCGGACGGCTGGTGGACCCTGCCGCTCGGTTCCGGTTTCGAGGAAGCGTCGGAAGACACCCTGCTGCGCGTCGACGAAAACGTCCGGACGGTCGAAGGCGCTGGCATCCCCAACCCCGCCGTCCGCTTCCATGTCTGGATTTACCGCGCCCGTCCGGACGCGCACTGCATCGTGCACACCCACCCGCCGGCGGCCTCGGCCCTGTCGACGATCGGCCGGCCGCTGGTCTGCGCCCATATGGACGCGATGCCGCTCTACGACGATTGCGCCTGGCTGCCCGAATGGCCCGGCGTGCCGGTCGCCGACGAGGAAGGCCGGATCATCTCCGAAGCGCTGGGCGGCAAGAGCGCCATCCTGCTGGCCCATCACGGCCTGCTGACCGTCGGCAAATCGGTCGAGGAGGCGACCTACCTCGCCTACTGGTTCGAACTGGCGGCGCGCATGCAGCTCGATGCCGAGGCCGCCGGAACCCTGCGCAGCGTCGAGCCGGCCCACGGCCTGGAGGCCCGCCGCTTCCTGCGCCAGGACGCCGTCGTCGGGGCCAGCTTCGACCATCTGGCGCGGCGGGACGGATAGGGAGCGGGCTTTACGCCCCCGCTATCGTCATGCCGTCGATGCGCAGCGTCGGGGCGTCGATGCCGTAGCGCAGCTCCAGGTCGTCGGCCGGCGTTATCGCCTTGAACATGTCTTTGAGATTGCCGGCGATCGTCATTTCGGTCACCGGATAGGCGCGTTCGCCCCTGTCGATCCAGTAGCCGCCGGCGCCGCGGCTGTAGTCGCCGGTCACATAGTCGACGCCCATGCCGATCATCTCGGTGACGTAGAGGCCGCTGTCGATGCCGGCGAGCAGGTCGCGCCGCGACACGGTCCCGGCCTCGAGCCGGACATTGGTCGCCGACGGCGCGGGCGGGCCGGAGGTGCCTCGGCTGGCATGACCGGTCGGGGCCAGGTCGAGCTGGCGCGCCGAGCGCAGGTCGAGCAGCCAGGTCGTCAGCACGCCATCGTCTATCAGCGCGGTGCGCCGGTTGGCGATGCCTTCGCCGTCGAAGGGCTTGGAGCGCAGGCCGCGCGGCCGGTGCGGGTCCTCGACCACGCTCAGGCCCGGCGCCATCACCGCTTCGCCGAGCCTGTCCTTGAGAAAGCTCGTGCCGCGGGCGACCGATGCGCCGTTGATCGCGCCGAGCAGGTGGCGCAGCAGGCCGCCGGCGACCCGCGGGTCGAACACCACAGGCGCCTTCACCGTCTTGACCGGCCGGGCGCCGAGCCGGGCGACCGCCCGTTCGCCGGCGCTCCGCCCGATCTCCGCCGGCGCCATGAGGTCCGCCGCGAAGACGGCGGTGTGGTGGTCGTAGTCGGTCTGCATGTCGCCGCCCGAGCCGGCGACGACCGAGACGCCGACGCTGTGCGAGCTGCGCGCGTAGCTGCCGGCGAAGCCGTTGGTCGCGGCGAGGTATACCCCTGTCCGGCTCCACGAGGCTTCCGCGCCCTCGGAGTTGGTCACGCCCTCGACGGCGCGGGCAGCGTCCTCGGCCTCGCGGGCCCGGGAAATCAGCAGGTCGGCCGGCGGTTCTTCAACATCCGCCGTTTCCAGTTGCGGCGGCTGCGCGGCGAACTGGTCGGGACCGGCGATGCCGCAAAACGGGTCTTCCGGCACGGCGCGCGCCATCGCCATGGCCCGTTCGGCCAGCCCGGCGAAGGTCTCCGGCTCGATCTCCGAGGCGGAGACGCTGGCCTGGCGATGGCCGACGAAAACCCGCAGGCCCAGATCGCGCCCCTCGGCGCGCTCGATCATCTCGACATTGCCGAGCCGCTGGCTGTGCGAAAGGCTGTCGCCCTCGATATAGACGGCGTCGGCCGCGTCGGCGCCGGCGGCCCGGGCGGCCTTCAGCAGGTCTTCCAGTCGGTTCAGATGATCGGTCATCGGTTCGGGCAGCCCCATCGGGTTCCGGTTGCAGGTAATCGGTCGGCGCGAACGGCCGAAGGTCGGTTCAGTCCTTCAGGACGCCGGCCCGCTTCATCCAGTCGTAGCAGTCCCGCACCATGAATTCGAGATCGGGCGAGCGGTAGCCCAGTTCCTTCTCCGCGCGGTCCGACGCCACCCGGCCGTGGGCGAGCACGATATGGGCGGCCTGCGGAGTCAGGTCGGGCTCCCTGCCGCGCAGGTTGCCCACGGCATTCTGGACATGGGCGACCGTCCGGAACAGCCAGCCAGGAATGGCGCGCTTCGGCACTCGGCGGCCGGCGATGCGGCCGACGAGGCCGATGACCTCGACATAGCTCGCCGCCGGGCCGGGCAGCAGATAGTTGCCGGCGGCATCCCCGGTCTCTGCCGCCGCGATATGGGCCGCCGCGACCGCCCCGGCGTGGCAGAACACGCCGGAGCCCGGCGGGATGCCGGGCAGCCGGCGCTCGTGCACCATGCGGATCATGCGGCCCCAGTTGCGGCTGTCGTAGCGGCCCACGATGTGGCAGGGGTTGAGGATCGCGGCCGGCATGCCGTCCAGTGCGGCCTGCCTGACGATGGTCTCGGCGGCGAGCTTGGTCCGGTCGTAGAGCACGGGAGACGTATTGCCCCGCTGCGGCGTATCCTCAGTGAGCGGCGGATCGCCGGTCCGGTAGCCCCAGGAATTCCAGCTCGACGTGAAAACGAACTTGCGGGCGCCGGTGCGCTCGGCCGCGGCGACGGCATTGCGGGTGCCGTCGACGTTGGTGCGCAGCTGGCGCGAACCGTGGCGCGCCCACATGGTGAGATCGGCGGCCATGTGAAACACGGCGTCCGCGCCTTCGGGCATCGCCGCGGTCAGGCCGCCGAGATCGAGCAGGTCGCATTCGACGCCGGCGACATCCCACTGCCGGAGCGCCTCGAAGCGCGCCTTGTCGCGATAGGCCGCGGTGATCGTCCAGCCCCGTTCCGCAAGCTGCTCGACAAGGTTGCGACCGAGAAAACCCGTGGCGCCGGTGACGAAGGCATGTTTGGCGGCGGATGGCATGGATGGCAGGCGGTCGGGCAACCGGAGAACGGGCTGGGCTGGGATCGGTCATATAGGGGATTTTGCTTCGCGGCGAAATCGGCACCCGCCTTCTTCATTTCCCGGCCCTCAGTCAACGACCCGGCACCCTTCGTAGACGAAGGCGTGAGCGTCCTGCTGGAGGACAGCCTCGCGGGCGAGGCGCAGGAACCGGTCGGCGGCGTTTTCGCGGATGAAATCCTCTACCGTTCCGTCGTGGCCAAGGCGGCGATGGACCGCGGCGATCGCCCGGGGCTGCGGCCATGACGGCCGGGACCGTCCCCGCGCCGCCGCCTCGGCCAGGCCGACCGTGCCGCCGTCCGCGTTGAGCGCGCCGCCGCGGTGAATGTAGGCGAACACCTCGTCCAGCGCGCCGCCGCCGTCGAGCGCAAGGTCGAGGCGGGACAGCACCGCGTAATCGTAGGAATGCCCCCGCCCCTCGGTGGCGTGCATGCGCGCCATCAGGTCGTCCGAAAGCCAGGTGACCGAGACTTCCACCCGCACGCCCGGCGCCGGCATCGGGCAGGCGGAAATCGCGCCGTAGCCGGTGATATGGGCGGCGTAGACGACGTCGAAATCCCCGAGCCAGGCGCGCTGGACCGGGATCGTCGCCGCTTCGAAATCGAAATATTTGCGCGCAAGCTGGTCGGGCGACCGGTTCGAGCCGCAGGCGAGGACGGGGTGCCGCCCGTCGGTCAGCGCGCCGCCGATCTCCGCCGGCCGCCAGCCCGCCTTGTCCCGGCCCGCCTTGTCAAAGACGAAGCTGCAATCCGGAATGGCGTAGGGATAGCCCATCGCCCGCTCGACCGGATCGATCTGCGAGGGCGGAACGAACATGGGCGCATCGGTCGTCATGGCGCGGAATTTACTTTACACGGCTCCGGCTGCCCACGACTCTGGAGCAGGCGCAGGCAGCGGAGGCGCCCGGCCCATGCGGAACAAGGTCGTTTGCACAGGCGCAGCGGCTGTTGCGACGGCGCTTTGCGCCACCGCAAGCCAGGCGGCGGACTTCAACAGCGTGACCGCGCCGACGGTCGTGGAGATGCTGGAGTCCCAGGGCCTGCCGGTCGTCACCGGCTACCGGAAGCCGTCGGGCGATCCCTATGTCAGGACCCGGGCGAGCGGGATCGACTACACGATCCTCTTCTACAAGTGCAAGAAGGCGCGGCGCCCGCGGCCGTGCCAGCACATCATGTACATGGCGCGCTACAAGCTGGAGCGGCCGATGTCCTTCCGCCTGATGAATGCATGGAACCGGCGCATTCACTTTCAGCGCGGCTATCTTGTGCGGGACAAGGCGACAGGGCTGTGGACCCGTGCGCGGCTCGAGATGGACGTCATTCTCGCCGAACGGGGCTGGGTCCGGGCCAAGACGCTGCTGCCGTCCTTCATCGTGTTTCACCGGACGAACCGGCGGTTCTACAACCTCATCCGGTCCCGCAAGGGCGAGGGCCGGGAACGGATTCCGGGCGCAAAGGAGCTGTAGCGCCGCACCCGGACCGGACGGGCGCGGGGCCTCTTGCGGGCTTCCGCCCGCTTGTCCTTGCGCGGCGATTGGGCCATGTGTCCGGCATGTTTTCCGGTTCCGGACCCGCCGCGTTGCCTGAAACGACTCCGAACGGGCCGGCATGAGCGCCGGCGGCACGCCCTATGCCTCCCTGCGCGATTTTCTCGCGCAGCTGGAGCGCGACGGCCAGCTGCGCCGCGAGGCCGGACCGGTTTCGCCGGCGCTGGAGATGACGCGCATCCACCGGGCGGCGCTGCTGGAAGGCGGGCCGGCGATCCTGTTCGAGCAACCGCAGGACGGCGACCGCGCATGGGACATGCCGGTGCTGGTCAACCTGTTCGGCACCGTCGAGCGGGTTGCGCAGGCGATCGGCCGGACGCCGGAACAGTTGCGCGAAGTCGGCGAGATGCTCGCCTTCCTGCGCCAGCCCGAACCGCCCGGCGGCTTCCGCGAGGCGCTGGAGCTGATCCCGCTGGCGCGCAAGGTGCTGGCGATGAAGCCCAAGACCGTGCGCAGCGCGCCCTGCCAGGAGGTCGTGCTCGACGGCGACGCCGTCGATCTCGGCCGCCTGCCGGTCCAGACCTGCTGGCCGGGCGAGCCGGCGCCGCTCATCACCTGGCCGCTTGTCGTCACCCGCGGCCCGGCGCCGGAGACCGAACGCACCGACGGCTTCAACCTCGGCATCTACCGGATGCAGGTGACGGGCCGGGACACGACGCTGATGCGCTGGCTGCACCATCGCGGCGGCGCCCAGCAATTCGCGCGCTGGAAGGCCCAGGCCTCGCCCGAAGAACGGCGCAAAGGTTTCCCGGCCGCCGCCGTGATCGGCGCCGATCCCGCGACCATGATCGCCGCGGTGACGCCGGTGCCGGATACGCTCTCGGAATACCAGTTCGCCGGCCTGCTGCGGGAGAAGAAGGTCGAGCTCGCCGACTGCCGCACCGTGCCGCTCAAGGTGCCGGCCCAGGCCGAGATCGTCATCGAAGGCCGGGTCATGGCCGACGAGGAGGGCGACGAAGGCCCCTTCGGCGACCATACCGGCTATTACAACAGCGTCGAGCGCTTCCCGGTGTTCCGGGTCAGCGCAATCACCATGCGCCGGGAGCCGATCTACCTCTCGACCTTCACCGGCCGGCCGCCCGACGAGCCGTCGGTTCTCGGCGAGGCGCTGAACGAAGTGTTCATCCCCCTGCTGCAACAGCAGTTCCCGGAGATCGTCGATTTCTGGCTGCCGCCGGAGGGCTGCTCCTACCGCATTGCCGTGGTCTCGATCCGCAAGGCCTACGCCGGCCACGCGAAGCGCATCATGATGGGCGTGTGGAGCTACCTGCGCCAGTTCATGTACACGAAGTGGGTCATCGTCGTGGACGACGATATCGACTGCCGCGACTGGAAGGACGTCATGTGGGCGATTTCGACCCGCATGGACCCGGCGCGCGATACGGTGACGATCGAGAATACGCCGATCGACTATCTCGATTTCGCCAGCCCGGTGAGCGGCCTCGGCTCGAAGGCCGGCCTCGACGCCACCAACAAGTGGCCCGGCGAAACCGCCCGCGAATGGGGCCGCAAGATCGATGCCCAGGACCGATGAATGACGCGCCGAACGATGCGTCATCCGGGCGGGCGCTGACCCTCGACCGGATCGAGGCGACGCGCGCCGCCATCGCGCCGTGGGTCGTCGAAACGCCGGTGCTGGAATGGTCGGGTGTCGCGAAGGATGCCCTGCTCGGCGCCGGCACGCGGGCAATCCTGAAACTGGAGTTGCTGCAACGGACCGGCAGCTTCAAGCCGCGTGGCGCGCTGGCCAACATCCTGGCCCTCGACGCGGCACGGCGCGCGGCCGGCGTCACCGCGGTCAGCGCCGGCAACCACGCCATCGCGGTCGCCTATGCCGGCCGGTCGCTCGGCGTCGATGCGAAGGTCGTCATGCACAGGGCGGCCAACCCGTTCCGCATCGCCCAATGCCGGGAACTGGGCGCCGGAGTGGTGCTGGCCGACGATATCCGCGCCGCCTTCGCCGAGATGGCGCGCATCCGCGACGAGGAGGGCCGCGCCGTCATCCATCCCTTCGAAGGGCCGGACACGATCTCGGGGACGGCGACGCTTGGCCTGGAATTCGCCCGTCAGGCGCCGGACCTGGACGCCGTGATCGTGCCGGTCGGCGGCGGCGGCCTGATCGCCGGCGTGGCGACCGGCTTCCGCCTCGCCGGTTCGACGGCGGCGATCTACGGCGTCGAGCCGGACGGCGCCTGCGGCATGCGCGACAGCCTCGCCCGGGGCGCGCCGCTCGACAGCGTCGCCGTATCGACCATCGCCGACAGCCTGGGCGCACCGCTCCACCTGCCCTACTCATTCGGCATCGTCCGGCAACTGGTCGAAGAGATCGTCACGGTGTCCGACGACGTCTTGCAGGACGCCATGCTGACCACATTCAGCCGGCTCAAGCTGGCGGTCGAACCGGCCGGCGCGGCAGCCCTCGCGGCGCTGGCCGGGCCGTTGCACGAGCGGCTGCGCGGCAAGGCGGTCGGCCTGATCGTCTGCGGGGCCAATATCGACCCGGCCGGGTTCGCCGGCCATCTCGCCGCCGCGCAGACGCGCCTGGACGCCGCGGCATGACGGCGCCGGAGACCGAAGCGCCCGGCAGCCCCGCCATCCGCCTTTATGTCGAGGCGCCGCTGGCGGCCGGCGCAACCGTCGCGCCGAGCGCAGAGCAGCACCACTATCTGAGAAACGTGATGCGCACGCCGGCCGGCGCCGCGGTCAGGCTGTTCAACGGCCGCGACGGCGAATGGCTGGCGACCGTCGAAGCGCTCGGCAGAAGGGGCGCCGCGCTGGCGGTCACCGTGCAGACCCGCCGCCAGCAACCGGAGCCCGACCTCTGGCTGTGCTTCGCCCCGGTCAAGAAGGCGCGGATCGATTTCGTCGCCCAGAAGGCGTCGGAGCTCGGGGTTTCCGCCCTCCAGCCGGTCCTCACCCGCCATACGCAAGTCGCGCGGGTCAACGAGGCGCGGCTCCGTGCCAACGCCGTCGAAGCCGCCGAGCAATGCGCGCGGCTCACCGTCCCGGCCGTGTTTCCGGCCGTGAAGCTGGATGCCCTGATGACCGGATGGCCGGCCGATCGCCAGATCCTGCTGCTCGACGAGACGCAGACCGGCATCCCGATCGTCGACACGCTGCGCCGGCGCGGCGATACACGCGGCCGGCCTTGGGCCGTCTTCGTCGGGCCGGAGGGCGGCTATGCGCCGGAGGAGCTTGACCTTCTGCGCCGTTTCCCCAATGTCACGCCGGTCGGGCTCGGCGGGCGCCTGCTCCGCGCCGATACCGCCGCGATTGCGGCGCTGGCGTGCTGGCAGGCCGTGCTGGGCGACTGGACCGCTCCGTTGGACTGACATGGCGGACTGATCGTCCGTTCGCCGCCCCTGCCGCCGAAATCCGGATCGCTGCGCATGTCCATCCCTGCCGCTGCAAATGCCGAGCCGGTGCAGTCCGGAGCGCAACTTGTCGAGAGCGTCGAACAGGGGTGCAAACCGCCGGCGGACTGGCGCATCGGCACCGAGCACGAGAAATTCGCCTTCCGCTGGGACGATTACCGCCGCCTGCCCTATGACGGCGATTGCGGCATCCGGGCGCTGCTAGAAGGGCTGGAGCGCTTCGGCTGGGACCCGGTGCGCGAAGGCGAGACCGTCATCGGCCTGAAGCGCGACGGCGCGTCCGTCAGCCTCGAACCGGGCGGGCAGCTCGAACTGTCGGGCGCGCCGCTGGAGACCATCCACCAGACCTGCGACGAGGTTCACACCCATCTCGCCGAAGCCGAAGAGGTGACCAAGGAACTGGGCGCCGGGCTGATCGGCCTCGGCTTCGATCCGAAGTGGCGGCGCGAGGACATGCCCTGGATGCCCAAGGGCCGCTACCGCATCATGCGCGACTACATGCCGAAGAAGGGCAGTCTCGGTCTCGACATGATGGTCCGGACCTGCACGGTGCAGGTCAACCTGGACTACGCCTCCGAAGCCGACATGGTGAAGAAGTTCCGCGTCGGCCTGGCGCTCCAGCCGGTCGCGACGGCCCTGTTCGCCAACTCGCCCTTCACCGAGGGCCGGCCCAACGGCTTCCGGAGCTGGCGCGCCCATATCTGGACCGATACCGACCCGGACCGCACCGGCATGCTGCCCTTCGTGTTCGAGGACGGCTTCGGCTTCGAGCGCTGGGTCGACTACATCCTCGATGTGCCGATGTATTTCGTCTATCGCGGCGGCCGCTACCTCGACGCCAGCGGCCAGTCCTTCCGCGATTTCATGGCCGGCCGGCTGCCGGCGCTGCCCGGCGAGACGCCGACGCTCTCCGACTGGGCCGACCATATGACGACCGCCTTCCCCGAGGTGCGCGCCAAGACCTTCCTGGAGATGCGCGGCGCCGACGGCGGGCCGTGGAAGAGCCTGTGCGGCCTGCCGGCTTTCTGGGTCGGCCTGCTGTATGACGGAACGGCGCTCGACGCCGCCTGGGACATGGTGAAGGACTGGTCCGCCGAAGAGCGCCAGGCCCTGTGCGCCGACGTAGCGAAGCACGGCTTCCAGGCCCGGTTCCGCTCCGGCACGGTGCAGGACCTCGCCCTGCGCGCGCTGGAGATCGCCCAGGCCGGCCTGTCGGCGCGCCGGGCGCTCGACAAGGCCGGCAACGACGAAACCGGCTTCCTCCAGGTGCTGCACGACCGCGCCGCCGCCGGCACGAGCCCGGCCGACCTCCTGCTCGAAGACTATGCCGGCGCCTGGGCCGGCGACATCGACCGCATCTGGAGCGCCTGCGCGTATTAGCGGGGATTCCCCGGCGCGGCACAGTCATCGTCGCGTCCCGAGAATCACTCGATTTCGTAGGGCGGTTTCTCCGCGGCGCCGGCCTGCGCCGCGCAGCAAATCCCGGCCGGGGCGGCGCATAGGCGATTGCGCCGGATGCGGGCTTCGGCCAATCTGCGCGGCATGATCCGGGCAGTCATACTCATGCTGATGCTCCTCGCGGCTGCGGCGCCGGCGCAGTCCCAGGAGAAGGCGCGCGACGGGCTCACCATCGGCATTACCCAGTTCCCGTCGACCTTCAACCCGATGATCGATTCGATGCTGGCCAAGAGCTACATCCTGGCCATGGCGCGGCGGCCCTTCGTCACCTTCGACCGGGAATGGAAGCTGGTCTGCCTGCTGTGCGAGACCCTGCCCACGGTCGAGAACGGCGGCGCGCAGGTCGTGACCTTCGACGAGGGCGAACTCAAGGGCAAGCAGGGCCTGCGCATCACCTGGCGCATCCGCAGGGGCGCGAAATGGGGCGACGGCCGGCCGGTCAGCGTGGACGACGTCGTCTTCGCCTGGAAGGTCGGCCGCCATCCGCAGAGCGGCGTCGCCGGCCGCGAGCCGTTCCTGCGCACCGTCGCCATCGAGCGCATCGACGACCGGACCTTCGTCCAGGTGCTGGACAAGCTGCGCTACGACTACAACCAGCTCGTGCCCGACCCGATGCCCGCGCATCTCGAAACCGACGCGTTCCGGGAGCCGAAGGAATACCGGCAGCGCACGACCTACGACCGCGACCCGGCCAATCCCGGCCTCTATTACGGGCCGTACCGGATTGCGCGCATCGTCTCCGGCTCCCATGTCGAGCTGGTGCCGAACGAGACCTGGTGGGGCAAGGCGCCGTCATTCAGGCGCATCGTCGTCCGGGTCATCGGCAACACCGCGGCGCTGGAAGCCAACCTGCGCGCCGGCGGCATCGACTATGCGGCCGGCGAACTCGGCCTGTCGCTCGACCAGGCGAACGCGCTGCAACGCCGGGCGGCGAACCGCTACCGCTTCATCTTCAAGGCCGGGCTGATCTACGAGCATATCGATTTCAACCTCGACAACCCGATCCTGAAGGACCGGCGGGTCCGCCGGGCGCTGGCCTACGGCATGGACCGCAAGCGCATGAGTGCGCAGCTGTTCCGCGGCCTCCAGCCGGTCGCCGATACCAACATCAGCCCGCTTGACCGGGTGGCGTCGAAGGAGGTGACGACCTATCCGTTCGACCCGAAGAAAGCGGCGGCGCTGCTCGACGCCGCCGGCTGGAAGCGGCGTGGCGACGGCTGGCGCTACAACGCCAAGGGCGAGCGGCTGAGCCTGTCCCTGATGACCACATCGGGGCACCGGGTGCGCGAGCAGGTCATGGAAATCCTGCAAGCATACTGGCGGCGCATCGGAGTCGAAATCCGGCTCAAGACCCAGCCGGCCCGGGTCTATTTCGGCCGCACCGTGACCCAGCGCCAGTTCCCGGCGATGGCAATGTATGCCTGGATCTCGGCGCCGGAATCGAACCCGCGCGGCACGTTGCATTCGTCGGAAATTCCGACGGCGAAGAACAACTGGTCGGGCCAGAACTTCCCCGGTTTCCGCAATGCCGAGATGGACCGGCTGATCGAAACGCTCGAAGTGACCCTGACGCTGAAGGACCGCCTGCCGATCTGGCGGCGCATCCAGCAGATCTACGCCGAGGAACTGCCGGTCCTGCCGCTCTATTTCCGCGCCAATCCCTATGTGATCCCGCGCTGGCTGGCGGGCATCCGGCCGACCGGGCATCAATTTTCCACGACCCTGTGGGTGGAGGACTGGCGCGCCGGCGCTGACGCGAAGCAGCAATGAGCGCCTTCCTGATCCGCCGGCTGATGCAGTCGCTGGCGGTGATCGCGATCATGTCCTTCCTGGTCTACGCCCTGATCGGGCTGATGCCGGGCGATCCGATCGACATCATGATCGCCTCCGATCCGAAGCTGACGCCGGACGACGCCGCCCGCCTGCGCGCGCTCTACGGCCTCGACCTGCCGATCGGCGAGCGCTACTGGAACTGGCTGAGCGCGGCGCTGGGCGGCGATTTCGGCTTCTCGCGCACCCACAGCCGGCCGGTCCTGGACGTCATGGGCCCGCATCTCGAGCGCACGCTGCTGCTGATGGGAATCAGCTTCGTGCTCTCCGCGGCCATCGCCATTCCGCTCGGCGTCTGGGCGGCGGCCCGGCCCTATTCGCTGCACGATTACGCGATCAACCTGTTCAGCTTCGCCGGCCGCTCGGCGCCGCCCTTCTGGCTGGCGCTGATCCTGATCTTCGTCTTCGCGGTCTGGCTCGGCTGGTTTCCGGCCGGCGGGCTGGAGACCATCGGCAAGGGCGGCTTCTGGGACCGGCTGCAATATCTCGTCCTGCCGGTGCTGTCGCTGACATTGCTCAACGTCGCCGGCTTCACCCGCTTCGTGCGCGCCGAGACCATGGCGGTGATGCGCCAGGATTTCATCCGCACCGCGCGCGCCAAGGGCGTGAGCGAACGCGGGGTGCTGACCGGCCACGCCCTGCGCAACGCCATGATCCCGATCGTCACCATCATCGCGCTGGATTTCGGCACGCTGTTCTCCGGCGCGCTGATCACCGAGACGGTGTTCGCCTATCCGGGCATGGGCAAGATGATCTACGATTCGATCCTGGCCAACGATTTCAACCTCGCGCTGGTCGGCCTGCTGTTCGCCACCTTCGTGACGCTTGCCGCCAATATCGGCGCAGACGTGGCCTACGCCGTGCTCGATCCCAGGATCGCCCTGACATGAGAACGGAAACATGACGGCCGCCGCGATTACCGTCGCCGGCCGGCACGAGCTGCGGCTGCGGGTCCTGCGCCGCTTCCTGCGCCACCGGCTCGCCGTGGCCTCGGCCGTCGTCCTGGCGGTGCTTATCCTTGCGTCCGTCTTCGCGCCGGCGGTCGAGCGGCTGCTGGGCGCCGATATCCGCGATGTCGACCTGAGCGCGATCCTCCAGGGGCCGAGCCTGGCCCATCCGCTGGGCACCGACGAACTCGGCCGCGACCTGCTGGTGCGCCTGCTCTACGGCGGCCGGATTTCCCTGCTGGTCGGGCTGGTCGCCGCCGTGTTCTCGGCGATCATCGGCGCCGCCATCGGCATCGTCGCCGGCTATTTCGGCGGCCGGCTCGACGATCTGCTGATGCGCGTCACCGACGGCGTCATCGCCCTGCCGATCCTGCCATTGCTGATCGTGCTCGCCGCGGTCGACCTGACCAAGCTCGGCCTGCCGGCCTCGGTCGCCAACAGCGGCGATATCAGCCTTTACCGCATCATCGTCATCACCGCGCTGTTCGGCTGGACCGGCGTCGCCCGGCTGGTGCGCGGCGCGACCCTGTCGCTCAAGGAGCGCGAATTCGTCCGCGCGGCCATCGCCATGGGCGCCAGCCCGTGGCGGGTCATGCGCGTCCATATCCTGCCCAACGCGATCTCGCCGATCGTCGTCGCGACGACGCTCTCGGTCGGCGGCATCATCCTGTTCGAATCGGTCCTGAGCTTCCTCGGCCTCGGCATCCAGCCGCCGATCCCGAGCTGGGGCAACATGCTGACCGGGGCCCAGGAGCAGCTTTCCAGCGCCCCGCAGCTGATGATCTGGCCGGGCCTGATGATCTTCGTCACCGTGATCGCCTTCAACTTCCTCGGCGACGGCCTGCAGGACTCCCTCGACCCGCGGGCGCTCAGCGACTGACGGCGGCGATGGCCAGGGCCGGTACGAAAAGACTGATCGCGCAGGCCCGGCGGGCGCTCGCCGGGGGCAACCGGAGCTACGCGCTGATGCTGCTGCGCGAGGCGCATGACGGCGCGCCGAAGGACGCCGCTGCCGCCGTACTGCTCGCCCGGGTGCTGCTGGCCCATTCAGGTTCCGGGGGCCATGCGATGGCGGCGATCGAGATGCTGGCCGCCCATCTCGCCCTCAACCCGCGCTCGGCGGAATCGGCGCGCAAGCTGTCGGATATCCTGGCTTCGGTCACGCCGGTGAACTTCTCGCGGGTCGACGCCGCCGGCCTGGCCGCGGCGCTGCGGCTCGACCGGGTGGCTGCCGACCCGCTCGCCCGGGCGGCCGGCCTGCTGCTGGCCGAACGCGGCGAAGCGCCGGCCTTCTCCCGCGGGACGGACGAGGCGGCCCTGCTGACCGCCCTGCTGGAGGCGGCGCCGGTCCGGGAACCGGGCCTGGAAGCCTGGCTCGTCGCGCGCCGCCGCACGGTGCTGGAATCGATGGCCGAACCGGCGGCGGAACGGGACCCGGCGGAACAGGACGAAGCCCTGCTCGCTGCGATGGCCCGGCAGACCTGGCTGAACGAAGGGGTGTGGCCGGTTACGGACGCGGAGCGCAAGGCCGTGGACCGGCTGGACCCGGCCGATCCGGCCCACTGCTTCGCCGCGGCGCTGTACCTGCCGGCGGAACGCTGGTGTCCGGCCGACGACCGCGGCGACGGCGACCGGCTGCCGAAAGCGCTGGCCGGGCTGGCCGGTAACATCCGGCGCGAGCGGCACGAGATGGCGCGGGTCGATGCGGATCTCGGCCCGGACGTCTCCGCCGCGGACCGGACCGGCGATGCCGTAGCGGCGCAATACGAGGCCAACCCCTACCCGCGCTGGGGCTGGGTGCAGCCGCCGCTGGCCGGCGCCGTGCGGGCGTTTCTCGACCGGATTGCCGGCGGGTCCGGGGGGCCGCAACCGGACGGCGGCTGGACCGGCGGCCCGCTGCGCATCCTGATCGCGGGCTGCGGCACGGGCCGGCAGGCGGTCGAGGCCGCTCTGGCCTACGCGCCGAACGCCAGGCTGCTGGCGTTCGATTTCAGCCGGGCCAGCCTGCGCTACGCGGCCATGAAGGCGCGCCGGCACCGCCTCGACGCGATCCGGTTCCGGCAGGCGGATATCCTCGACCTGCCGGACTTCGAGCCGCCGTTCGACCGGCCGGCGGACCTGATCGAATGTATCGGCGTCCTGCACCACATGGCCGATCCGTTCGCCGGCTGGCGCATCCTGCTCGACCGGCTGCGGCCCGGCGGGCTGATGTATGTCGGCCTCTACAGCGCGACCGCCCGGCGCGGGCTGACTGCACTGCGCGAACGACTGGCCGCCGAAGGCATCGACCGAGCCGACCCGGATGCGGTCCGCGCGGTCCGCGCCCGCATTCTCGCCCAGACTCCCGACGGGCCGGAGGACGATTTCGAACGCGGGCTCGCGGATTCGGCGGATTTCTACACCCTCAGCGAGGTGCGCGACCTGCTGTTCCACGCCCATGAAACGCCGCTGACGCTGGAGGCCATCGGCGAATTTCTGGAGGGGGAAGGACTCGAGTTCCTCCACATGGACGTGCGCCCGCACATCGCCGAAGCCTTCGCGGCCAGTGTCAATGACGGGCACGGCGAGTCGGCGGCGCTCGACCTCCAGGCCTGGGCGGCGTTCGAGCGCGACAATCCCGATACCTTCGACGGCATGTACCTGTTCTGGGTCCGCAAGCCCGGATAGCCGGGAAGCCTGGTTCCGGCGGCCCGCCCTCCGTTCCCTGCTCCGTCATATCGACCGGAGCCCCGGCCCGGAGCCTGCCCTGAGCGAATTCGAAGGGGCCGGGGCGGAGCGGAGATATCGTTCCGGCGCGGTGCAACGTCCGAAGCGCTGAACCGGAAAGATTTCTCCACTCACTTCGTTCGGTCGAAATGACGGGGGAGAGGACAGTGCGGGTGTCATGAATTGTCATGAAACGTAATGATTCGTCATGGGGCTTCGGGCTCGCACCGAACGCAACACAGTGCCGCCCCGGACCCCGATCCGGGGCCCAGAGTCGCCCGGCACGGCCTCGACTTGTGGCCCCTTCGACATGCTCAGGGCAGGCCCTGGGCCCCGGATCGTCGCTGCGCTCCGTCCGGGGTGGCAATCGAGGGTGGATCGCGGTCCGGGGCAAGTCGCTCCGTCCGGGGCGGCAAGGGACGGTTGGGCAACAATGCGACCATTGGGAATTGTCAGGATATGTCAGGATTCGCCGTGGTCCGGCTCCTCTCCGCGGCTGGGGCGCACTTCCTTGAATTCGGCGAGATACATCCCGGCGTTCCGGTTTTCCACCCGCGGGCGGGTGCGGGCGAGGCCCTTGAGAAAGTCCTGCTCCTCTTCGGCGGCGCGCCGCTCGATGGGGCAGGGCTCCCCGGCGGGCGGCAAGACGGGTTCGGCGTCCTCCGAGCGGCACCTGAGATACGCCCGGTCAGCCCGGATCCTGTACTCTCTGAACTCCTCGGCGGCCCGTTCCGCGGCGGCGCTCTTGCGGTTGTCCTCCGCGGCCGCCGGCCGCAGGCCGGCCCGGTGCAAGGAAATGTCATGTTCCGTCGGGACCGACGCGTTCGCCGGGCTGTCGGTCGCCGGCGCGTCCGCGGCGGTATGTGAGGGCCCGTGTAAGGAAATGTCAGGATTCGTCATGGCGGGCGCGGGCCTGCGGTCCATCCGAACCGGACGGCGGGGCCGGCGCTCCTCGACGGTGGCGTGCAGGCGCTGGGCCGTCGCCAGCCAGGCCGCCTCGTCGAAATCCGTGTGCCGCTCCAGCGCCCTGCGGCTCGCCCGGTGGGCGGCGAGGGCCCGCTCGGTCCGGTGCCGGCCCCGGCGCACCGCCTCGGCGATGGGGCCGGCCACACCGGAGTCATCTGCATCGGGCACTGCATCCTCTCCGGGCAGGGGCCACAGGCCGGCGCGCCGGTGGGCATTGCGCGGGTCGAGGCCGGACAGGTCGGCCTGCAACCTGATGACCCGGAGCATGAGCGACGCCGAGCCCTTTTCCACCGCGGCGTCCCAGGCCTGTTCGAGCCGGCCGAGCAGGATCTGCGCCTCCTCGCGCTCGACCGCCCGCCACGCCGCCCGGATGGCGCGCACCCGTGCGGCGACGGCCGGCCGCTCCAGCAGCTCGTGGCCGGTCTGGCGCGCCGAGCCTGCGGCATAGCCGGCGTCCCGCGCCGCCCCTGCGGCGTTGCCGGTCGCGGCATTATGGCGGCAGAACTCCTCCTGGCGCAGGGTGAGGGGCGGGTGCGCGGGCGGCGCATCCGGGGTCGGCGCATGGGGCGGCGACTCCGGCCGGGATTCGGCCGGGTCGGCGGACAAGGGCTGGGACATGGCGGCTTCCTTTTGTTCGATTTATGTTCCTTTTGCGAATATAGGAATATAGACGAGAATTGCAAGCATAATGTTCATTAATTCCAATCAATCCGACCGGTCATATCGACCGGAGCGGCCCGCAGGGCCGTGGAGCGGAGATATCTTTCACGCGCGGTGCCGGGACCGGAGCGCCGTGCCGGAAAGATTTCTCCGCTCGCGGTGCTCGGTCGAAATGACGGGTTGGGAAGAGCAGCGACGGCCGCTCCGGCCGGAATCACGGCGAGAGACCGTTGCCGCGCGGCGCACCCGTTCAGCCTTTCGCCAGTTCCCGCTCGACGAAATCCATCCGGTCCTTGCCCCAGAAGATTTCGCCGCCGACGATCATGGTCGGCGCGCCGAATACGCCGCGGGCCAGTGCGCCGTCGGTCGCTGCGATCAGGGCGGCGCGGATCTCGTCGCTTTCCGCGGCGGCCTCGAAGTCGTCCGGGTCGACGCCGAGCGATGCCGCGATCGGACGCAGGCCGGCATAGTGCTGGATCGAGGCGTCGTCGCGCTCCCAGTAGGCGGCGAAGATCGCGTCGATGTACTCGACCTCCCGGCCCCACCTGCGCATGGCGATGGCGCCGCGCAGGGCCCGGCTGGTCTTGATCGGAAAGACGGTCGGGAAGCGGAACGGCAGCCGGTAGTGCTCGGCCCAGCGCTCCAGATCGCGGATGCGGTTGGCGATCTTGGCCTCCGGCTCGTCCATCAGGACGTAGTTGTGATGCCGGAAGACGTGGCCGAGATTGATCGGGATGTAGCGGATCGCCGCCCCGTGGCGTTCGGCGATGGGCCGGAGCAGGTGGAGCGCGAAATAGCTGTTGGTGCTGCCGACCTCCCAGTAGAACTCGATCGTCTTGCCCAAAGCCCTGCCCCGCCGCCCTACTCCGCCACCGCGCGCCAGCCGATGTCGCGGCGGCAGAAGCCTTCGGGCCAGTCGATGGCGTCGACGGCGGCATAGGCCCTGGCCTGCGCTTCGGCGACGGTCGGCGCCATCGCGGTCACGCCCAGCACCCGCCCGCCCGTCGCCAGGATGCGGTCGCCGTCGGCCGTCGTGCCGGCGTGGAAGACGACCGTGTCCGGATCGCCGGTCAGCGCGTCGAGGCCGCGGATTTCCGAGCCCTTCCCATAGGCGCCCGGATAGCCCTCGGCCGCCAGCACGACCGTCAGCGCCGGCTCGTCGTACCAGCGCAGGTCGAAATCCTTCAGCTCGCCGTCCCGCGCCGCGATCAGGGCGGGCAGCAGGTCCGACATCAGGCGCATCATCAGCGGCTGGCATTCCGGATCGCCGAAGCGGGTGTTGAACTCCAGCACCTTCGGCCCGTCCGGCCCGATCATCAGGCCGGCGTAGAGCACGCCCTTGAAGGGCCGGCCTTCCGCCGCCATCGCGGCGACCGTGGGTGCGACGATCTCCGCGCGGATGCGTTCGGCCAGTTCCTCGGTCACGACGGGCGCCGGCGAATAGGCGCCCATGCCGCCGGTGTTCGGCCCGGTGTCGCCCTCGCCGACCGCCTTGTGGTCCTGCGCCGAGGGCAGCAGCACGAAATGCGCGCCGTCCACCAGGGCGAGAATGCTCGCTTCCTCGCCTTCGAGGCAGTCCTCCACGACGATCTCGGCGCCGGCCGCGCCGAAGGCGCCCTCGTCCAGCATGGCGCCGGCCGCCGCCTGGGCCTCGGCGACGGTCTGCGCGACGATCACCCCCTTGCCGGCGGCGAGGCCGGATGCCTTGACGACGATGGGCGCGCCCCGTTCGGCGATCCAGGCCCGCGCTTCGGCGGCGTCGGTGAACCGGCGGTAGGCCGCGGTCGGGATGCCGTAGCGGGCGCACAGGTCCTTCATGAAGGCCTTGGAGCCTTCGAGGATGGCGGCGTCGGCGGTCGGGCCGAAGGCGGCGATGCCGGCGGCCTCCAGCCGGTCGACCAGCCCGGCGCACAGCGGCGCTTCGGGTCCGACGACGACGAAGTCGATGGCGTTTTCCTGCGCCGCGGCGACGATGCCGTCGACGTCCTCCGCGCCGACATCGAGGCAGGCCGCCTCCTGCGCGATCCCGGCGTTGCCCGGCGCGCAATAGAGTCGGGAACACAGGGGCGAAGCGGCGAGCTTCCAGCACAGCGCATGCTCGCGCCCGCCCCCGCCGACGACGAGGACGTTCATCGGGCGCCTGCCCCGGAACGGCGGGCGGGGCGGTCAGAAACCGGCATCGGGATCGTTCAAATACTCTTCCTCCTCCGGCGTGTTCGGCCGGCCGAGGATGGCGTTGCGGTGGGGGAAGCGGCCGAACCGGTCGATGACCTCCTTGTGGGCGACGGCCCATTGCAGGAAATCCGTGTCGGGGCAGCGCTCGCGCACCAGATCGACGCAGCGCTGCTGGTCGGCGGCGTCTTCCGAATGTTCGAGCGGCAGGTAGAAGAACATCCGGTGCTCTTGGTCCGCCACGGCCAGATCGAAGCCGCGGGCGAGCACCGCTGCCGTCACATCGCGCGCTTTCGGGTCGGCGGCGAAGGCGCGCGGCGTGTCGCGGTACATGTTGCGCGGGAACTGGTCGAGCAGGATGACCAGCGCCAGCGCGCCGTCGGCGGTCTCCTGCCAGCGGTCCAGCCGGCCGGCCAGGGCTTCCTTGTGGGCCGCTTCGAAGCTGCGCCGGATTTCGGCGTCGAAATCGGCATCCTTGTCGAACCAGCGCTCGCGGGTCGCCGGCGCGAGCCAGAAATCGAGCACATCCTGCGGTTTTGTCATTCCGGAAGAACCTTCGGTCTCATGTTCGCCTGCCGGCGGATCGACAACGACTCAGTTTGAAATTCATTGCGCCGTCAATCCCCTGCCGTCATTTCGACCGGAGCGCCGCCAGGCGCGAAGTGGAGAAATCTTTCCGGCACACCGCAATGGGACCTGCATCGCGGGTGAAAGATATCTCCACTCCGCCCCGGATGAAATCCGGGGCTTCGGTCGATATGACGGGTGGGTATAGCGCTGCCGATACCGAACCGGCCGGGAAGCCGCGGCGGGCAGAGACTCCTCAAACCGAGTTATAATCCGCGGCTTCGCCGCACCGATAACAGCATGGACACCCGATCCATAGCTATGGTGTAACCGGAGCGCCATTCCTAAATTCAGAGTGCCGGAACCGCCGCGCCGCCGACGGCCCTTCTGCCGCTGCACCCGGAGCCCGAACCATGCCCCTGACCGGAACGCAGAACAGCTTCGACGCCCGCCGGACACTGAAGGCCGGGGGCAAATCTTATGCCTATTTCAGCCTGCCCGCCGCCGCCGGGAACGGGTTGGGTGAAATCGCCCGGCTGCCCTTCTCGCTCAAGGTGCTGCTGGAGAACATGCTGCGCCACGAGGACGGCGGCACCGTCACCGCCGACGACATCCGCGCTTTCGGCGCGTGGCTCGACCGCCGGAAATCGAGCCGCGAGATCGCCTACCGGCCGGCGCGCGTGCTGATGCAGGACTTCACCGGCGTCCCCGCGGTCGTCGACCTGGCGGCGATGCGCGACGCGATCGGCGCGCTCGGCGGCGATCCGGAGCGGATCAATCCGCTGGTGCCGGTCGACCTGGTGATCGACCATTCGGTGTCGATCGACCATTTCGGCACGCCCGACGCCTTCCGGCAGAATGTCGAGCGCGAGTTCGAGCGCAACCGGGAGCGTTACGAGTTCCTGCGCTGGGGCGCCACGGCCTTCGACAATTTCCGCGTTGTGCCGCCGGGCACCGGCATCTGCCACCAGGTCAACGTCGAATATCTCGCCCAGACCGTGTGGTCCGGCGACGAGAACGGCGAGACAATCGCCTATCCCGACACCTGCGTCGGCACCGACAGCCACACGACGATGGTCAACGGCCTCGCCGTGCTCGGCTGGGGCGTCGGCGGCATCGAGGCCGAGGCGGCGATGCTGGGCCAGCCGGTCTCCATGCTCATTCCCGAGGTGATCGGCTTCCGGCTGACCGGAACGCTCAAGGAAGGCGCGACGGCGACCGATCTCGTGCTGACCGTCACGCAGATGCTGCGCGCCCGCGGCGTGGTCGGCAAGTTCGTCGAGTTTTTCGGCGCCGGGCTCGACAATCTGAGCCTGGCCGACAAAGCGACGATCTCCAACATGGCGCCGGAATACGGCGCGACCTGCGGCTTCTTTCCGATCGACGCCGAGACCCTGCGCTATCTCGAATTCACCGGCCGGGACCCGGCACGGGTCGCCCTCGTCGAGGCCTATGCGAAGGCGCAGGGCATGTGGCGCGATGCCGATACGCCCGATCCGCTGTTCACCGATACGCTGGAGCTCGACCTCGGCGACGTGGTGCCGTCGATCGCCGGCCCGAAACGGCCGCAGGACCGGATCGCGCTCACGAACGCAAGCAGCGAATTCGAGGCGCTCGAATCCCGCCGGCGCGCGCAGCCGGTCGCGGGCGCCGACTGGTCCCTCGACGACGGCGACGTCGTCATCGCCTCGATCACCAGCTGCACCAATACCTCGAACCCGGCGGTGCTGGTGGCCGCCGGCCTGCTCGCCCGCAAGGCGCGGGAGAAGGGCCTGCAACGGCAACCCTGGGTCAAGACCAGCTTCGCGCCCGGCTCCCAGGTGGTGAGCGACTATATCGAGGCGGCCGGCCTGCAGGACGATCTGGACGCCCTCGGCTTCAACCTGGTCGGCTATGGCTGCACGACCTGCATCGGCAATTCGGGGCCGCTGCCGGAGCCGATCCACGACGCCGTCGAGGCCGGCGACCTGACGGTCTGCGCGGTACTGTCCGGCAACCGGAATTTCGAGGGCCGGGTCCATCCGCTGACAAGGGGCAACTACCTCGCCTCGCCGCCGCTCGTCGTCGCCTACGCCCTCGCCGGGTCGCTCAGGATCGACCTCTACAATGAGCCGATCGGGCAGGATGCGGACGGCAACGACGTGTATCTCAAGGACATCTGGCCGACCAACCGGGAGGTCGCCGAGACCATCGACCGCTGCGTGACGCCGGCCATGTTCCGCGAGCGCTATGCCGACGTCTTCGCGGGCGACGAGAACTGGCAGACCATCGAGGTCTCGGGCGGCCTGACCTACGACTGGGATTCGTCCAGCACCTATGTCCGCAATCCGCCCTATTTCGAGGGCATCACGGCGGAAGCCGGCGCGGTCGGAGACATCGTCGGCGCCCGTTCCCTCGCCCGCCTCGGCGATTCGGTGACGACCGACCACATCTCGCCCGCCGGGGTCATCAAGGAGGACGGTCCGGCCGGCGACTATCTCAAGACCTACCAGATCCGGCCGCGCGACTTTAACAGCTTCGGTTCGCGGCGCGGCAACCACGAGGTCATGATGCGCGGCACCTTTGCCAACATCCGCATCCGCAACGAGATGGCGCCGGGCACCGAAGGCGGCGTGACCCGCCACCAGCCGTCCGGCGACGAAATGCCGATCTACGACGCCGCCATGCGCTACCGGGCCGAGGGTGTGCCCCTGGTGGTCGTGGGCGGCAAGGAATACGGCACCGGCTCGTCGCGCGACTGGGCGGCCAAGGGCACGAGGCTGCTCGGCGTGAAGGCGGTGATCGTCGAGAGCTTCGAGCGCATCCACCGCTCGAACCTGGTCGGCATGGGCGTGCTGCCGCTCCAGTTCAAGGACGGCGCAAGCCGCGAGAGCCTCGGCCTCAAAGGCGACGAGACCTTCGACATCACCGGCATCGCCGGCGGCATAACGCCGGGCATGGATGTCGCCTGCACGATCCGCTACGCCGGCGGTGCGACCCGGACCGTCCCCCTTCTGTGCCGCATCGATACCGCCGACGAGGTCACCTATTTCGGCAACGGCGGCATCCTGCACTACGTCCTGCGCAGCATGGCGGCGGCAGCGTAAACCTACCGGCCGGGCCGCCGGTTGCGCGACCGGATCTGCGAAAGAATCGTCGCGTCGGTTATCTTTTCGTCGTTCGCCAGCAGCATCGCCTTGCTGACGATCATGCTGAGCACGTGGTCCTCGTCCAAGAGCCAGCGGGCATAGCCGCTGTGCCGCTTGCCGGACGAAGCCGGGACGATACACAGATACTGGTCGTCCGGTTCCATCTTGACGGTCGCCGATCCGAGGTGAATCCGGTACTCGGCCAGATCGCCCCGAACGCGCAGGTAGCGTTCCTCCAGCGTGCAGCGCTCGGCAATGGCAAAGGCCGGTAGCAGCCGGGCCAGAACGTCCCGCCGGCTCTCGCCCGCCGGGGTCAGCGGCCGGCCGGCATAGTCCGCGCCGTAGCGCCAGGCCTCCTGCCCCGCAAACCGGTCCATCCAGGCCGGGTCGGCGCCGACGCTGGCGACCGAAACGAACAGGTCGATATCCCGCATGACCTCCGAAAACACCCGCGGCGGAACATGTTCGATCAGCGTCCGGTTCCAGTCCTTGTCCCGGAAGAACATCTGCTCGGTAGTGAGCACCTCGGCATAGAATTCGTCGGTCTCGGTAAAGACCGAAAACACGGCCACATGATCGCCGTCCGGCAGATCGAGCGTGGGGTCGCCGCCCGGATCGAAATTCGCGAACATGGGCGAGCGCCATCCCCGCGTGCGCATCAGGCCCTGGAACGGTTTCTGCAGGATGAAGTGGCCGGCGAAACGGTTCGAATATGTCTTCGTTTCGCGTTCGGCGTCGGTCAGCACATAAATCTCGCGGAACGCCTGGCGGATCGGCTGCCGGAATTCCCGGTCGAACAGGAAGGTACGCCAGGCCTGCACCGTCGGGACGTCCGCATCGATCGGATGCCAGAGCCGGACCATTCCGTCGCCGCCGGGAAAAGGCCGTTCGCTACCGTCGTGAAGGACCGCCCGGCCGTTCATAGGCACAGCCGTAAACGGTTCGCCGTCCGGGGCCCGGAACTCCCAGACCAGGCGCTCGGCGAACGGGCGCAGGAACCCGTGCTCGAGATAACGGCTGCGCCAGATCTCGAAGGTCCAGACCGGATCGGCCATCAGCAGCCGGTCGATGCGCTGGCGCTGGATCGACAACTGCCGGCGCATGTCCTTCACCCGCCTGCGGAGCGCGGCGAGGTCGTCACCGTGACGGTCGCGAAGGGGCTTCGGCGTCGATTTCAGCGTCCTGCCGCCCGGGTTGGTCCACGCGACCGCTACCTTTTGCGCGTCTTCGACAAAGATTGATGCAACGTATCCGCCGATCGTTTCGGCAACGCGCGCGTCGTCGTCCAGTCCGAAGGTCTCGACGCTGAGTTCCTCGATATCCCGGCGGGTCAGCTTCAGGCGCTTCGCGGCATGGTCGATCGCCCGTTCGCAGGCGTTGCGCCGCGCCGGCTTCGGGTGTTTTTGCGCGAGCCATTGCAGCCGCCGGATCGCCGACATCGTCCCGAAGCATCCCAGCGTCCTAGCGGCCGCGCCGCCCAGACTAAGGTGACCGTTAGTAAAATACTCATCTGCGAAATTTGAAAGCCGTTCGGCCATGCGATCCGAAGGAAAGGAAGCGCAAGCCCACATAAACTGGCGACCGAATTTACCTTTGTGCTCTATCGTAGAAAGAAGCAGGCTACCACGATTCTGCAGTTTTTTCTTTGTCCACTTTTCCATTTTCTCAGCGAATGTCTGTTCGCCGATAGGAGTTAGCGAGTCGCGTACCGCGGCTAACCACTTCTTTGTTGGTACTGAACCGGGATTTCTCTTTAGTTGCGAGAAAAAACGCGACCAATGAGCCGCTTCCCAAGGCGGAACGTTTTCCAACAGAATTCTTAGTTCAATACGAATGCCGTACATAAGTTGTTTGTGGTAGGGCGCGTCATCGCCCAACAAAATCCAAAACCGCCCGCTGATCGTCGTCGATCCGCCAGCGTCTTTCTCCAAAAGCCGGCACAGTTTCTTGATCCTGTCGATGAGGCAGGGTGCCAGTGGAGTTTCTCTTGCCAGCCTTTCGAAAATTCCGACACTTTCCTCTGACGGCACAACGTCCCAATTTCCGACTGCTTCGATCCAGAGATCGAGCAAAGAGAGCAATTGCCTTTCGGTCCAATGCGCTTTGTGGCGAAGCAACAGAATTTGGACCCTAATTAAGTCACTTTCGACATTTCCGAAAGAAAAAAAGGGCGTTCGGGCTTGAGTCTCCGTCAAAGGACGAATTCGCCTAGCCGAACGACGTTTGGCGATCGAAAAAACGTATTCGAGGTATTGTTCGCCCGGCCCGTCTAATATGTTCTTGACGGTCGAGAGTTTTGTAACCTTGTCGAGCTTACCGGGCCACCGTATCCACTCATCTATAATTTCTTCGATCGTATAGTCGAACGCAGTTGCGTTTCTCTTCCACGCGCGGCGCCGCAATCTGTAGAAGAGGGCCATGCGGCCGGCTATCCCCCGACCAGCGGCACGAGTTGCAGGAAGCGGATTTCCGATTCGGGGGTAAGAGGGACCATTTCGTCGAGACGGTCTTTCTGGATGCCGTCCACTATTACGAAGAAGCCGTTCTTCTCGAACGATTCGCACGCTTCTTCGATCAGTCGCTGCCGTTTGTCGGAATCCGGATTTGCCCGCCGCGACGGGTTAAGCTCCAATTCCCGCGAATCGAGGTCCACTTTAGGGTGGGCGGTATCGTTCTGCCGGTCGCTCTCTGCCGATAGCAGCCGGTGGACGCGCGCTTCGATCAGACTGCGCACCGAAACCGCGTTGTCGTAGACGATCAAGGTGATCCGGCGCCTGCCTGACCTCCCGACGACCGCGTCTTCCGCCTGGATGGAAAACGTCATCCGCTCGCTCCACTGCCGGTTTCAATCGATTTGTTCGCTATATATTCTATACAATGGCAATCCGGCTGTGCCAACCGCAATATCGCGACGCGGCGCTGCGGCCTGATGTCTGCGCACTTCGGCGGAGACCGTTGCCGGTTTGACACGGCCATCCGCCGTGGTAGTCGATAGTTCTCTTCGCGCCTCGAACGGACGGACGGTTTCCATGCCCGATGCGGAAATCCAGTCGCCGCCGGACTTCGGTTACGGGCGGCGCGATGCGGCCGCCGGCCTGAACGGCGCCGAAGCGGCGATCGCGACCCGGCGCTCGGTGCGCGCCTTCCTGCCCGACCGGCCGGTGCCGAAAGACCTGATCGAGCGCATCCTGAACGTGGCGGCCCGGGCGCCGAGCGGCACCAACGTCCAGCCCTGGCACGTCACGGTCGTCACCGGCGCGGCGCGCGACGCGGTCAGCGACGCGGTCCACGCCAAGCGCGACGGCGGCGGCGCACAGGAGATGGGCTACAACTATTACCCGGTGAAATGGTTCGAGCCCTACGTCTCGCGGCGGCGCAAGCTGGGCTGGGACATGTACGGCCTGCTCGGCATCGCCAAGGGCGAGCGCGACCGGACCTACAGGCAGCACGGCCGCAATTTCGATTTCTTCGATGCGCCGGTCGGCCTGTTTTTCCACATGGACAAGCGCATGGAGACCGGCTCCTTCATCGACATGGGCCTGTTCCTGGAAAATGTGATGGTCGCCGCGCGCAGCCACGGGCTCGACACCTGCCCGCAAGCCGCCTGGGTCGACTATACCGATACGGTGAAGTCCGTCCTCGGCCTTCCGGAGGACCATATCCTGATCTGCGGCATGAGCATGGGCTACGAAGACACGTCCGCGCCCGTCAACGCGCTCTATTCCGAACGCGAGCCCGCCGGCGCCTTCACCGACTGGCAGGGCTTCGGGGACTGATACCGGCCCCATGCCGCCGAAGCTGCACTGGAGCGACGGCAAAAATTTAATCGTTTGACTATCAGCCCTTCCGGGTTATGTTGACATCCGTTCGGAAACAGCCGGAAACGCAACCGGACGATCGGGATGGAGATTGCAGTAACCAAAATCGAAGCGGCGCTCGACGAACTGTCGGATCTTCCGGCCCGGGTCGGCGGATGGCAGGTCGAAACGGGACTCGACTGGGTGGACGAGCCGGCCGTGTGGGTCTGGGCCCTGCTGGAAGACGAGGAGGTCGAAGCCGCGGACCTGGACCGGCTGCAGGAAACGATCCGCGATTGCGTCCACCGGACAGCCGGCGACGCGAAATGGGTCTATGTCCGCTTCCGCGGCGCTTCCGAGATGGCACAGCTCGCATGAGCCTCCATTCCGATCTGCTGGCCCAGGCCCGGCATCTCGCCCGCAGGGAATCGAAGCGCCCGCGGCAAGCCAGCCTGCGCCGGTCGGTTTCGGCCTCCTATTACGCCGTTTTCCACATGCTGATCGACGAAGCGACGCGGCGCATGATGTCCGGCAACGACCGGAAACCCCTGCGCCGCTGTCTGGCCCGTGGCTTCTCCCATCGCAATATGCACCGGGTCGCAAAGCAATTCGCCGGGCAATTCGCCGGCGGCGGCGTATCGCCGAAACTTCGCCCCGGACTGAACGGCCTGCCGTTGCAGCCCGATCTTGTTGCGCTGGCCAGAACGTTCGTCGATCTTCAGCAGGCCCGCCACGAGGCCGACTACGATCTGGCGCGCCGTTTCACCCGCCGCGAGGCCCTCAATCTCGCGAACCGGGCAGACCGGGCGTTGGCGGACTGGCGCGGTCTGCGAAAAACGGCGCAGGCGGATACCTTTCTCACCGGGCTCCTCGCGTTCGGAAACCTGCAAGGCTGAAGAATCGCGCCCCTGACAGCCACGGTTCCGTTCCGCCGCCCGGCATGACGGGCCGGACGCGCCGCCGCATCCCGGCGGGCCGGGATGTCGCAAGCGCGCCGGCCGATCGGGCGCAAAGCAACAGAATCCTTGGATTTCCGCGATTTATGTGACATCAGGTCGCGAAGAATCGGCTGGCGGCCATGGCGTCGCGACTCCTATTTTCGGCGGTGTCCCGGAGGCGCCTCCGCCATGAAAAAGAGACCCTTGGTCAAACACGGGGCGAAGGCATGGCGGCCGTATTCTGGACGCGCCCCGGCCCGGGCTGACGAAATCGATGTATTCGCCGGGGCGGAGTTTCACGGCGCTGGCTGCAGCGGCGTACCTTGGCATAGCGGGATGAACCGATGTCGTTCGCCTTCCGTCCGGCGCGCCGCGCCGCATTTTCGGTCTTTTCCCGGGGCGTCTTTGGGGGCATTTCCGGGGGCCTGACGGCCGCCGCGGCGCTTGCGCTGTCCGGCGCGGCCTTCGCGGCGCAGCCCGAACCGTGGCAGATGGGCTTCCAGAAGGCGGCGACGCCGATGATGGAGCAGGTGGACGAGTTCCACGACCTGCTGCTCATCCTCATCACGCTGATTTCGCTCTTCGTCCTGGCCCTGCTGGTCATGACGGTGGTGAAATTCCGCGAATCGAAGAACCCGACGCCGTCGAAGACGACCCACAATCTGCTGCTTGAAGTCGTGTGGACGGTCGTTCCGGTGCTGATCCTGGTGGTCATCGCGGTGCCGTCCTTCCGCCTGCTCTACTACACCGACAAGGCCCCCGAGCCGACCGTGGCCGAGAAAGCCGCCGGCAAGACGGTCATGACGGTCAAGGCAGTCGGCCACCAGTGGTACTGGAGCTACGAATATTCGACCGCGGAGGGCGGCAAGCTGCGGTTCGAAAGCCGGATCGCCTGCCGCGGCACGATCGATCCGGAAAACCGCAAGGAATGCGAAGAGGCGAACAAGAGCTTCCAGGCCAAACACAAACGCGACGTGATCCGGCTGCTCGACGTTGACAACGAGATGGTCCTGCCGGTCGATGCGACCGTCCGGGTCTACGTCACCGCCGCCGACGTCATCCACGCCTGGACGATCCCGGCATCGGGCGCGAAGGTCGATGCGGTTCCCGGCCAGACCAACGAGACCTGGGTGCGCTTCACCCGTCCGGGCTGGTATTTCGGCCAGTGCTCGGAAATCTGCGGCCAGGATCACGCCTTCATGCCGATCGGCCTGCGGGTCGTGACGGCTGAGGAATACAAGGCCTGGCTTGCCGCGGCCTGGAAGAAAGCCACGGAAGACAGCGACGGCTTCAGCGTGGTGCGCGAACCGCAGAAGACCGCGCGGACCGGAACGCCCGTAAAGGGAACGCCGGCAAGGATCGCCGCAGCTTCGGCGCAACGCTAGCCGGCCGCCACCGCCCGGCAGACGGCAAAGGGACGGCGCCCCGGGTTTCGGGCAGCGCCGGAGGACATAGGGAAGAGGACCTGACATGGCCTACGGTGCAGCCCCCGCCCACGACGATCACGCCCATGACGATCACGTCCCGGGCTTCTGGGTCCGCTGGCTCTTTTCCACGAACCACAAGGATATCGGGACCCTCTACCTGATCTTCGCCGTCATCGGCGGCCTTGTCGGCCTGACCATGTCGATCTGGTTCCGGGCCGAGTTGCAGAATCCCGGCGTCCAGTTGATGGACGGCCATTTCTTCAACGTCCTGGTCACGTCCCACGGCCTGATCATGATCTTCTTCATGGTCATGCCGGCGATGATCGGCGGGTTCGGCAACTGGATCGTGCCGATCATGATCGGCGCGCCGGACATGGCCTTCCCGCGCATGAACAATATCAGCTTCTGGCTGCTGCCGCCGGCGCTGGTCCTGCTGATCCTGTCGGCGGTCCTGGGCGGCGGCGCGGGAACCGGCTGGACGATCTACCCGCCGCTCTCCTCGACCGGCGCCAATTTCGGCTTCACCGGCCATGACGGGCCGGCGATGGACATGGCGATCTTCGCGCTGCACATCGCCGGCGCCAGCTCGATCCTCGGCGCGATCAACTTCATCACGACGATCTTCAACATGCGCGCGCCGGGCATGACCCTGCACCGGATGCCGCTCTTCGTCTGGTCGATCCTGGTCACCGCCTTCCTGCTCGTGCTGTCGCTGCCGGTGCTGGCCGGCGCCATCACCATGCTGCTGACCGACCGCAACTTCGGCACGGCCTTCTTCCGGCCGGACGGCGGCGGCGACCCGATCCTGTTCCAGCACCTGTTCTGGTTCTTCGGCCATCCGGAGGTCTACATCCTGATCCTGCCGGGCTTCGGCATGATCAGCCAGATCGTCTCGACCTTCTCGCGCAAGCCGGTGTTCGGCTATCTCGGCATGGTCTACGCCATGGTGGCGATCGGCTTCGTCGGCTTCATCGTCTGGGCGCACCACATGTACACGGTGGGCATGGACGTGAACACGCGGGCCTACTTCACCGCCGCGACGATGGTGATCGCGGTGCCGACGGGCATCAAGATCTTCTCCTGGATCGCCACCATGTGGGGCGGCTCGCTTCGGATGGAAACGCCGATGCTCTTCGCGTTCGGCTTCATCTTCCTGTTCACCGTGGGCGGCGTGACCGGCGTCGTGCTGGCCAATGCCGGCATCGATTACGTGCTGCACGACACCTACTATGTCGTGGCGCATTTCCACTATGTGCTGTCGCTGGGCGCGGTGTTCGCCATCTTTGCCGGCTTCTACTACTGGTTCCCGAAGATGACCGGGAAAATGTATCCGGAGACGCTCGGCAAGCTGCACTTCTGGCTGATGTTCATCAGCGCGAACCTGACCTTCTTCCCGATGCACTTCCTCGGCCTCGCCGGCATGCCGCGCCGCTATGTCGATTATCCGGACGCCTATGCCGGCTGGAACCTCGTCGCCTCCCTCGGCGCCTACCTGGGCGGCCTTGCGACCCTCCTGTTCCTGTTCCTCCTGTTCAGGGCCTACACCCGGGGCGCGACGGCGGGAGACAATCCGTGGGGCAAAGGGGCGACGACGCTGGAGTGGAAGGTATCCTCGCCGCCGCCCTTCCACACCTACGACGAGTTGCCGAAGGTCGAAGCCGGCGCGCACCATTAGGCGGCCGGCAGAACCCGAGGCAGGTCCGCAAGCGCCATGACCGAGACGACCGCATCGTCGCCGCTCATTGCCGCCGCACCGAACGAGGCGGACTGGCGGGACTATGTCGCCCTGCTCAAGCCGCGGGTCATGTCGCTCGTCGTGCTGACCGGCCTGGTCGGCCTCTATCTGGCGCCGGGCGCGATCCATCCGGTGATCGCGGCGCTCGCGGTCATCTGCATCGCCGTCGGCGCCGGGGCCTCGGGCGCGATCAACATGTGGTTCGACCGCGACATCGACGCCGTGATGGCGCGGACCCGCGGCCGGCCCATTCCGGCCGGCAGGGTGGAGCCCGAAAGCGCGCTCGCCTTCGGCGTGATCCTCGCAGTCTTCGCCGTCACGCTGATGGCGCTGACGGTGAACTTGGCCGCGGGCGCCCTGCTCGCGCTCACGATCGGCTTCTACGTCTTCGTCTACACGATGTGGCTGAAGCGCCGGACGCCGCAGAACATCGTGATCGGCGGCGCGGCAGGCGCCTTTCCACCGATGATCGGCTGGGCGGCGGTGACCGGCGACGTCGGCATCGGCAGCCTCGTGCTCTTCCTGCTGATCTTCATGTGGACGCCGCCGCATTTCTGGGCGCTGTCGCTCTATCGCGACGCCGACTACGCCCGGGCCGGCGTGCCGATGCTGCCGGTGGTCGCCGGGAGGCGCGAGACCAAGAAGCAGATCCTCGTCTACACCGCCCTGCTGGCGCCGCTTGCGCTGGTTCCGGTCGCAACCGGCCTGGCCGGCTGGCTGTACGGCGCCGCCGCGGCGGTGCTTTCGCTGTGGTTCCTCCAGGCGGCGGTCGCGGTCTGGCGCACCGGCGACGGCGACGGCGAAAGCGACGGCGCGGCCCGGCGCATGTTTCTGATCTCGCTGGCCCATCTGTTCGGCCTGTTCGCCGCGCTCGCCGCCGACCGGGCGCTGAGCGGTCTGCTCTGAGGCGGGTGCGATGGCCGGCGCGGCGGAAACGAAAAGTCCTGCGATCAAGGCCGATACGGTCCGGGCCAAAAGGCGCGGCCGCAATCTGGCCCTGCTGGCCGTCCTCGTCGCCTTCGTGCTGATCGTCTACATCGTCACGATCGTCAAATTCGATCTGGCGTCGGGCTGAAACGGGGCGGAAGGCGAACCATGGCGGCGCGCGGCTCTCTCGCAAAAGGCAAGCGGAACACCGTTCTCGGCGTTCTGGCGATCCTTTCGGGCATGACGCTGCTGGTCGTCTATGCCGTGCCGCTCTACGAGATGTTCTGCCGGGCGACCGGTTTCGGCGGCACAACCCAGCGGGCCGCGGCGGCGCCCGAAACGGCTGCCGGCCGGACGATCACCGTGCGCTTCCTCGCCAACACCAACCCGAACCTGCCCTGGCGCTTCCAGCCTGCGGTCGACAGCGTCCGGGTCGCCGTCGGCAAGCGGCGGCTGGTCGCGTATACCGCCCGGAACCTCGACGACAGCGCAACGACCGGCATCGCCACATTCAACGTCACGCCCGCCAAGGCGGGAGTCTATTTCACCAAGATCGCCTGCTTCTGCTTCGACGAGCAGACGCTGAAACCGGGCCAGGCCGTCAACATGCCGGTCAGCTTCTTCATCGATCCGGCCATCGCGAAGGACCGCAACCTGCGCGATGTCGACACCATCACCCTGTCCTACACCTTCTTCCGCGCCGCCGGGAGCGATTCGGAGGACGGCAGGGCGGAGGATCCGGCCCGGACAGGCGACGAAACCGCCGCGCGGGCGATCCGCAACTGACGCACGGGACCAGAACGTCCGGCGCTGCGCCGGGCCCGGGGAGAACGAACGACCATGGCTGAAGCCCACAAACATCCCTATCACCTGGTGGATCCGAGCCCGTGGCCCTTCGTCGGCGGCGTCTCGGCGCTCGCCCTGTTCGGCGGGGCGGTCCTGTGGATCCACGGGGTGACCGGGCCGTACATCTCGATCGCCGGTTTCCTGGGCCTGCTGTTCACCATGTATGTCTGGTGGCGCGACGTGATCCGCGAAGCCGAGCATGACGGCTACCACAACAAGGTGGTCCAGCTCGGCCTGCGCTACGGCATGGTCCTGTTCATCGCCTCCGAGGTGATGTTCTTCGCGGCCTTCTTCTGGGCCTTCTTCGACAGCGCCATCTTCGGCGACGGCGGCGTGCAGGTCGGCGAGGCCGCGAAAATGTATGCGCGCGAACTGGCCAACGGCGGCCAGTGGCCGCCCTCGCATATCAGCGTGTTCGACGCTTGGGACCTGCCCCTGCTCAATACCATGGTCCTGCTGCTCTCCGGCTGCACGGTGACCTGGGCGCACCACGCGCTGAAGGAGGGCAACCGCAAGGGGCTGATCCAGGGGCTGACCGCCACCGTCTTCCTCGGCCTGTGCTTCACCGCCCTGCAGGCGATCGAATATTCCCAGGCGCCGTTCAGCTTCTCCATGCTGATCGAAGGCGGCCAGAAGGTGACGGAGGAAGGCGCCCGGATCGCCAACGGCGGCATCTATTCGTCGGCCTTCTTCATGGCGACGGGCTTTCACGGCTTCCACGTCATCGTCGGGACGGCCTTCCTGGCGGTCTGCCTGTTCCGGGCGGTCAAGGGGCATTTCAAGCCCGATCACCATTTCGGCTTCGAAGCCGCGGCCTGGTACTGGCATTTCGTCGACGTCGTCTGGCTGTTCCTGTTCTGCTTCGTCTATGTCGTCGGCAGCGCGGGCGCGCCGGTCGCCCTCCATTGACCGACGGCGCCGGGCGCGAGCGGCGGCCGGGTGCAGATGAGCGTTTCTCCCTTCGGCGCCGGCATCCGTTGCCGGTGCCCGGCCTGCGGAAGGGGCGCCCTGTTCCGCGGTTTCCTTACCGTCGTTCCCGAATGCGCGGTCTGCGGGCAGGACCTGCGGGCCCATGAGGAGGGCGACGGACCGGCGGTCTTCGCCATCCTGTTGCTGGGCGCCGTCATGGTCGCGCTGGCGCTGCTGGCCGAAGTGCATTTCCGGCCGCCGCTCTGGCTCCATGCCGTCCTGTGGACGCCGCTCACCGTCGCCGGAGCGATGGCGCTGCTCCGCCCCCTGAAAGCGACGCTCATCGCCCTCCAATTCCGCAACCGGCCCGAAGATTACGATGCAGCTGAGTAGGGACCGCTCCGGGTTGGCCCAACGCTCCCGCCCGATTCCCCCTCCCCTTGGGGGAGGGGTTAGGGGAGGGGTCGTTTGCCGCTGCATTGACGTCCGATCCCGGCACCGCGCCAAGGTTCGCGGACCCCTCCCCCTAACCCCCTCCCCCAAGGGGAGGGGGAGTTTCGCCTCACCTCCTGTGGCAGCGCCATGACCGTCCTCGGCTTCCGGCCGGCGCTGTGGCCGACGCTGATCGCCCTGCCGGCGGTCGCGCTGGCCTTCGGGCTCGGGGTCTGGCAGGTCCAGCGCCTGGCCTGGAAGGAAGGGCTGATCGCCGAGCGCCAGGCCCGGATCGCCCGGCCGGTGCTCGATGCCCTGCCCGCGCCGTTCGACCCGGCGGTCCACAGCTTCCGGCGCGCCCGGTTCAGCGGCGTCTTCCTGCACGGGAAAGAGATGTACCGGCCGGCCCGGTCGCGGCGCCGGGGCGAGATCGGGGTGCAGATCGTCACGCCGTTCCGCCTCGAGGGCGGCGGGACGCTCCTGGTCAACCGGGGCTGGGTGCCCGGCCTGCGGCGCAATCCCGAGACACGGCGCGACGGGCAGGTCGCGGGGCGGGTCGCCCTGGTCGGCGTGATCCGCACGCCAGCGCCGGCGGGCTATTTCGTGCCGGACAACGATCCGGCGGCGAACGCCTGGTTCCGCCTCGATCTGCAACAGATGGCGCGGCACGCCGGCCTCCCGGCGGTCCGGCCCTACTATGCCGATCTCGTGGCCGACGCGCCGGGCGGCTGGCCGCGCGGCGGCCAGACCCGGGTGACGGTGCGCAACGCCCATCTGGAATATGCCATCACCTGGTTCTCGCTCAGCCTGATCGGCATTGTCGTCTATATCCTGTGGCACCGCCGCTTCCGGCCCGCGGACAGGAACAGGGCGGGCGGCGCCGCGGCGGACACCTAGGCGGCGTGGGCGCCTACGCAAACCTTGAGGACCGCTTCCAGCGCGCCGCATTGATCGGCAGCGCGGCCGGCATCCTCGGATGGGACCGTGCGGTCATGATGCCCGAAGGCAGCGCCGGCGCCCGCGCCGAGCAGATGGCGGCGCTCGGGCTCGCGGCCCGCGAAATCCTCGCCGCCGACGACATGGCGGACCTGCTGGACGCGGCGGCGGAAGAACCCCTAGACGGCTGGCAGCGCGCCAACCTGCGCGAGATGCGCCGCGATTGGGTGCGCAGCGCCGCGATCCCGCCCCGCCTGGTCGAGGCCCGGACCCGCGCCCACACCGCCTGCGAGATGGCCTGGCGCAGCGCGCGGCCGGCGTCGGACTATGCCGCGGTCCTGCCGCTCCTCGAAGAGGTCGCTATGCTCACCGTCGAAGCGGGGCAGGCCCTGGCCGCGGCGCTTGACGTGCCGCTCTACGACGCCCTGCTGGACGGTTTCGAACCCGGCGGCCGGTCGGCGGACATCGATCCGGTGTTCGACGACCTTGCGGCCTTCCTGCCCGACTTTACCGACGCGGCCATCGAGCGGCAGGCCGCGCGGCCGCCGCTACAGATCGAGGGGCCGTTCCCGGCCGGCCGGCAGGAGGCGCTCGGCCGCCGCTTCATGGCCGCGCTCGGCTTCGATTTCGGCCGCGGCCGGCTCGACGTCAGCCACCATCCGTTCACCGGCGGCGCGCCGGGCGATATCCGCATCACCACCCGCTACGACGAAGCGGACTTCCTGACCGGGCTCTATGCCGTCCTGCACGAGACCGGCCATGCGCAATACGCCGCCGGCCTTCCCCTGCGCTGGCGGCACCAGCCGGTCGGCCGGGCGCGCGGCATGACGCTGCACGAGAGCCAGTCCCTGCTGATCGAGATGCAGGTCTGCCGCGGCGCGGCCTTCATGGCTTGGGCGGCGCCGCTGATGGCGGAGGCGTTCGGCGGCGCGGGGCCGGCCTGGTCGGCGGAAAACCTGCTCGCGCTCGTCACCCGGGTCGAACGCGGCTTCATCCGGGTCGACGCCGACGAGGTCACCTATCCGGCCCATGTCATCCTGCGCTACCGGCTGGAGACGGCGATGCTCGCCGGCGACCTGCCGCTCGCAGACCTGCCGGGCGCGTGGAACGCCGGGATGGAAGCGCTGCTCGGCATCCGGCCGCCGGACGACCGCCGGGGCTGCCTGCAGGACATTCACTGGTATTCCGGCGCCTGGGGCTATTTCCCGACCTACACGCTCGGCGCGATGGCCGCAGCCCAGCTTTACGCGGCGGCGAAAGCGGCCGACGCCGGCATCGAGCCGGCGCTGGCAGACGGCGATTTCGCGGCGCTCTATGACTGGCTCCGGCCGAACGTCCACGAACAGGCGTCCCGCTGCGGCACCGGCGACCTCATCGAACGCGCCTCCGGACGGCCGCTCGACGCCACAGCGTTCAAGGCGCATCTCGAGGCGCGCTACCTCTGATCCGGATATGCTGTCCCGGCTGGTGGCGCCTCCCAAGGCTTCCTCTGCAAAAGGCCATGGATGGCATCCGACAAAGAAAGCGAGGCGGTTCCCCCTCCCCTTGGGGGAGGGGGTTAGGGGGAGGGGTATGCGGCGGTTGCGGCAATACCGGGATCGACACTGGCGCGGCGGCGGCGGCCGACCCCTCCCCTTGCCCCTCCCCCAAGGGGAGGGGGACTCGGTCAGAGCCTTTTCGCAGAGGAATCCGTAGGGGAGGGTTTGAAACCCTCCCCTACAACCTTTGGAAACCCTGGTTATTGAGGCTTCCGGCGTCTCGTCGTGCCCGAAAAGCGCCGCCGCTTCGCAGCTACTTCAGGGTCTTCGCGAAGAAGTCCGCCGTGCGCGACCAGGCGAGTTTGGAAGCCGCCTCGTCGAACCGGCCGCCGGACGGGTTGGCGAAGGCGTGGTCGGCGTCGTACCAGAAGACCTGGAGCGACTCCGTCTTGCCCGCGGCAGCCATCGTCTTCTCGAAAGACGCGACCATCTTCGCGTCGATGAACCGGTCCCGTTTCGCGAAATGCCCCATCACCGGGCCTTTCAGCTTCTTGAGCTGATCGGCGCTGCGCAGCACATGGCCGTAGTAGATCACCGTGGCGTCGACCGGCCGGGCGATCGAGGCGTTGAGCGACCAGGCGCCGCCGAAGCACCAGCCGACGGTGCCGGTCTTGCCGGTCGAGCGCGGATGCGCGTTCAGCCAGTCGATCCAGGCGCCGCAGGTCTCGAAGCCGGCCTTCGGGTCCTTCATCATCGCCCGCATCAGCGCCTGCGCCTCGCCCGGCGTCTTGCCGACCTTGCCGCCGTAGAGGTCGATCGCCAGCGCGACATAGCCGGCCCGGGCATAGTCGGCGGCGACCGCCTTGATCTGGTCGTTCAGGCCCCACCATTCGTGGATCAGCACCAGGGCCGGCGCCTTCTGCGCGGCCGGCAGGGCGAGCGCGGCGCTGACGCTGCGGCCGCTCCCGGTCTTTATCGATACGGTGTCGAGGCCGGCGGCGACGGCGGCGGTGATCGAGGCGTCGGCCAGAACGGCGGACAGCGGCAGCGCGGCGGCGCCCTTCAGAACATTGCGGCGGTGAACGGTCATGATAGAACCCCTCCGGTTACGGTCCCGCGCCCCGCCGGGAACTGCGGTTCGCGGGCGGCCAATAGTCAGGCCCGGTACTCAGGCCGGGTACTCAGGCAAATGTCGCACGGAATTGCGACAGGACGGAGGCACAACACCGTGAGCCGGCGCGCGTCGATCCGGCGGGTCCTGCGGGCCGCGCTCGCTGTCCCGGCCGTCCTGGCGGCTGCGGTTCCGGTTACCGGGGCCGCGGACGAGACCGTTCCCCTGGCGGCCGAATCCGTCCCGCTCAACCCGGAGAACGAAGGGCAGGTCCGGGCCGGCGCGCTGCTCTATCGCGGCGGCCTCGCAATCCGCTCGCCGGACCCGCGGTTCGGCGGCTTCTCCGGGCTTGCGGTGAGCCGGGACGGCGCGCATCTCACGGCGATTTCCGACCGCGGCGCCTGGCTGCGCGCCCGGATTCGCTATGACGCGGCGGGCCGCCTGGCGGGACTCGGCGACGGCCGGATCGGTCCGGTGCACGGTCCCGACGGCAAACCGCTCCGCGGCCTCGACGCCGACGCCGAGGCGCTGGCCCTTCTGCCCGACGGCTCGGCGCTGGTTGCGTTCGAGCGCCGCCACCGGATCTTGCGCTATCCCGCCGGGCCGAACCCGCTGGCGGCGCGGCCGGCCCTCCGGCCCGTACCCGAAGGCCTCGCAGCCGCGCCGTCGAACGGCGGCGCAGAGACCCTTGCGCATATCGGTTCCGGCCGGTTGTTCCTCCTGACCGAGAATTTGCGCGTCGGCGGCGGCGCTTACGCCGGCTGGATCGGGCGGCAGGGGCGCTGGCGGCCGTTCGCCTACGCGCGCAGCAGCGGATTCCGGCCGACCGATGCGACACTGCTGCCGAACGGCGACATCGCCGTACTGGAGCGGCACTATACGCCGGCGACCGGGGTTTCGGCGCGCATCGTGCTGCTGTCCCGCAGCGCGGTCGCACCGGGCGGGACCGTGCGCGGCCGGGAACTCCTGCACCTCGCGCCGTCGATGACGGTCGACAATTTTGAAGGAATCGCGGCCCGCCGCAGCCCGGACGGCAAGACCGTGCTCTACATCCTGAGCGACGACAATTTCAACCCGCAGCAGCGCACCCTGCTGCTGATGTTCGAGATGCGGTAGCGCCGAATTCCGACGGAGTCGATCGCCTGACCCGATCTTCGATTGCGCCGGTCAACTATCCGAAATTTCGAGCCGCCGTTCGATACGGTCGAGACGTGTCTGAATGGTCGCGATCGTGCTCTCGTGGGCAGCGTCGCTGGCCATGAATCCGGACATGTGCTGGCGGATGCCTGCCAGACCGGCTCGGATTTCGGGAATTTCCTGGCGAAGCGCGTCGAGCTCCTGTCGGATCGCTCCGAAGTGCTTATGCGCCAAGTCGCGAAGTGCAGTATCGATTTCGGCTGTAGCGCTCACGCTCTAACCGGCTGCCGCTGCCGTCTTGGCCTTCGCAATCTGCTTCTTCAGGCGGATCGCCTCGTCGGTCAGCTTCTTGTCCGCGGTGGCGGTGAGATAGGCGTCGAGGCCGCCCTTGTGCTCGATGGTGCGGATGCCGCTCGCCGAGAGCTTGAGCCGCACCGTGCGGCCGAGCGCCTCGCTGTAGAGCGAGGTCTTGTGGACGTTGGGCAGGAAGCGCCGCCGCGTCTTGCGCTGCGAATGGCTGACATTGTTGCCGGCCTGAACGCCCGTGCCGGTGATGCTGCAGCGCCGCGCCATGATCCCGCTCCGTCGGAAATTTCTTCGGCAAACAAAGTAAACGCCGGGTTCCGCCTTCCGGCGGCCCGGCAGAGCGCCTACATACGCAGCGGGCCGACGGAAATCAAGCCCGGCAGCGTAGGAGTCGGCATGCCGCGCTGTCCGGTCCGGCGGCTGTCAGTGAAGACTTCCAGGGGCCGGCCGGCCGGCGCGCGGCTGCATAATTGTCGCCGCGCCGGCAAGGGCGTAGGGTGCCGCCGCAACACCGGAAAGAGGGGCGCCGACGTGACGGACCCGCACGATCCAGGACGTAACGGGCGCCGGCCGGCGGCAGGGATGCCGGCATGGCGCCCCGGCATGGCGGGACTGTGCCTGCTGGCAGCGGTCGCGAGCGCCGCCGCCGCGCCGTCCGCCACCGCCGCCGCGGGCGATACTGCGCTTGTCGACCGCCGGATCTCGGTGAAGTGGACGGTCACCTGGGGCGGCCTGCCGATCTACAGGGTGCGGTTCCGGACCGACATCGCGGACGGCCGCTATACGGCGGAGTTCGACGCGCGCAGCACCGGCGTCGTCGAAGCCCTGTCCAAGAATCGAACCTTCTGGCGCAGCGCCGGGCGCGTCGACGGCGCTCTCATGGTGCCGGAAACGATGCACCAGCGTTACCTCATGAAGCGGGGCGGCTACCGCACCGTGTCGATGGCCTGGACCCCGGCGGGCGACATCGCCACCCGCATCGACCCGCCGGAGCCGAAGAGCAAGCGCAAGACGGTGCCGGCGGACATGCAGCGCGGGACCGTCGACCCGCTCACCGCCTTGCTCAACGGCCTGGTCGTGCCGCGCGGCGGGCCGCCCTGCAAATACGAAGCCAGCATGTTCGAAGGCCGGCGCCGGATCGATATCCACCTGAGCTTCCATCGCTACGGCAAGGCGCTGCGCGTGAAAGGGCACAAGCTGCCCCGCAAGGCGACCGTCTGCCTGCTTCACGCCAAGCGGGTCGCCGGCTTCCGCACCCGGCATTTCAAGGAGGTGCCGAAGCTGCACCCGCTCAAGATGTGGGTCGTCCGGGTGGAGAAGGCCGGCATCTGGCTGCCGGTCGAAATGGCGCTCAAGACGCGCTACGGCATCGCGCGGGCGCGATTGTCGAAGCTGAGAATACGGTAGAGCATATCCGTTTCTATCGGAACCGCCCGCTCAACCAAGGACACCCGCCCTTCGATACGCCGCCTGCGGCGGCTACTCAGGGTGAGGGTGAAGGAAGGTGAATTCATTGCACACCCTCATCCCGAGTAGCCCCGGATGAAATCCGGGGCGTATCGAGGGGCGCGTCGCCGTCGGCGAGGTCAACCGGCTTCATCCGGAACAGATACGCCCTAAAGCGAAATCCCGCCCAGGCTGGCGCCGCCGCAGACGAACAGAACCTGGCCGGTGATGAAGCCGGCCTCCGGGTCGGCGAAGAACATGACGGCGCGGGTCACGTCTTCCGGTTCGCCGATGCGCCGGACGGGCATGTTGTCGGCCAGCCGCGCCTCGCGGTCCGAGCCCTTCGGGATGATGCCCCAGAAATTGTCGGTCAGGATCGGGCCGGGCGCGACCACGTTGACGGTGATGCCCTCCGGCGCAAGCTCCAGCGCCCAGGTCCGCGCCATGCCGTGGACGCCGGCCTTGGTGGCGGAATAGGCGCTGCGCGTCGGCACGCCCATTGAGGCGCGCGAGGTCACGAAGACGACGCGGCCGAAGCCGTTTTTGCGCATCTTCGGCAGCACGGCCTGGGTGAGCAGCAGCGGCGCCGTCAGGTGGATATGGGTCAGCGTCTCCATGTCCTCCGGCACGACCTCGGGCAGCAGGTTCGGCCGGATCAGCCCGGCGTTGTGGACGATGTGGGTGACGTCCCGGCTCGCGATTTCCGCCGCGGCGTCGGCGGTCTCCTGCGGATCGAGCAGGTCTGCGCAGACCGAGGACATGTCCGGATGGTCGATCGGCGCGGGCCGCCGGGCGACGCAGATCACCTTCCAGCCCGCGTCGAGCATGTCGCGGCACAGCCGCTCGCCGATACCGGCGCTGCCGCCGGTGACGACCGCCGTGTAGCGGCCCGTGTCTTCGTTCATCCTGTCCCGGTCCTTCCGTGATACCGCCCCGGCGCGCCGGCCGGCGGCGTTCCGCTACATGAACAGCTGGATGTTGCCGAAGGGCGCATCGAGATTGACCAGGTCGATGCGCTTGAGGCGGATTTTCAGCGCGCCGCCTTCCAGCATCAGGTCGTGGCGCGCCCAGCCGTTGAAATACTCGCGCTCGTCGCTGCGGGTCTCGACATAGTGGAACGGCGTCCAGGTCCGGTAGCTGTTCGCCGCTTCGTCCATCGCCTCGACGGACGGCTGCTGCAAGACGTGGACGCAGCGGCTGTTCGGCTTCTGGCTGTAGGTCCGCGCGCCGCGCAGCCGGCGGATGCGCACGTCGAGCATGAAGCGGTCCTCGTACAACAGCGAGGGCTGCATCACCGGGTCGGTCTGGTCCCATTCCGCCGGGATCCAGTAGCGGCCGTCCTCGGCGAACAGGTCGAGCCAGTCCTCGTAGCGGCGCTCGTCGAGCAGCCGCGCCTCGGCATAGACGAAGGCGACGATGTCCTCTGCAGTTACCGGGCTTCCGGCCTCCGTCTTCCCCGGCGCTCCCATCAGGCAACCGGCCGTTCGGCGCCCGCGGCCGGCGCCGGGTTCAGGGCTGCCGCCGCCGGGTCCACGTCCCCGGTCATGTCCCCCGTCATGTCCCCGGTCATGTCCTGCGTCATGAAGCGGACCCAGGCATTGAACTGGTTGCGCATCTGGCGCTCGGAGGTGCCGTTCACCACGACGGTCGCGTCCGGTTCCTCGTCCTCGTCGTACAGGCGCTGGACGTTGACCCATTCGTGGCCGTCGGCGCGCAGGCCGGTCTGGATGCGCTCGTACATCTCCAGGTCGTCATGGCCGACGATCGAGGTCGGCGCGTTGATCGTCCGGTTGTAGAGCAGGGTGCGGGCGAACAACTGGTCCGGCGCGCCCGCGAGGCGGAAGGTCCAGCTCTCGACCAGGGTCCTGTCGGCGGCGAGCGGCAGGAACACGCGCAGGGTCTGGATCGGGCCCTTCACCATGATGTTGGGGAAGTAGACCGTGTTGTGGCGGATGTCGCCGAGGATCGCCTTCGCCCGTTCTTCGCCGTAGGCGTCTACCATCATTTCCCAGTAGCCGGGGATCTCCGAATAGTCGGCGTGGATCGAATCGGTGACGCCGGTATGGCCGTGGCCGTTCGGCCAGACCCGGATGCCGAATTCCTCGTAGAACTTGTAGGTCGAGGTGAAGGGCGCGAGCAGTTCGATCGCCGGATGCCGGTCGTTGCGCCCGGTCTCCTTCCACACCTTGACCGCCGTGCCGGCGCTGCTCTCGTGGGCGACCATCGGGTGGCAGGTGTCGGTCTGGTTCTCGACCAGCATCTTCCAGTTACAGCGGTGCATGTAGCGCAGCGGCGCGCCTTCCAGGATCAGCCGGCCCTCGGGCGAGCGGTCGACCATGTTGTCGATGGTCGAGAGGCTGTCGCCAAAGAACGCCTCGAAATCCGGGCCGCCGTCGTTCAGCTTGACGAAGATGAAATCGCGGTAGACCCGGAAATTCTTCACCGGCGCCAGGCCGCGGACCATCGCCGTGTCCTCGAAGCCGGTGCCGTCGTAACCCTTGCGCAGCGGCACCGAGAGCAGCGAGCCGTCGGTCCGGTACGCCCAGCCGTGATAGGGGCAGCGGAACATCTTGCCGGCGTTGCCGCAGGGCTCGCCGGCGATGCGCGTGCCCTTGTGGGCGCAGCGGTTGTAGTTGACGTAGATCTCGCCGTCCGTGTGCCGGGAAATGAGCAGCGGCTGGCCGCCGATCTCACAGGTGATGAAATCGCCCGGGTTCGGCGCCTGGCTGGCGTGGCCGGCATAGATCCAGGTGTTGGCGAACAGGTGCTCCATCTCGAGCCGGAACACCTCGTCGTCGATATAGACGTCGCGGTGGACCTCGCGCGGGCGGACCAGCGCGCGGATCGCGTCCGGGTTGTCGCGGTAACGATAGGCGGGCGCCTGCATGGCGGGCGGCTCCTTCTGTCCTGCGGCGGCTGCAGAATGCTGCTTCGGCCGGATTGTATCGCGCCCGGCGGCCCGACGCCAAGGCGGTGCGGCGCAGCCTCTTAACCCCTCCGATAGCGGCAATCGCGACGGGTTGGCCTGCGTATCGGCGTCCCATGGCCATGCCGGGCCTTATCGGCATTATCGGGCTGCGAATTCAGGAGTCCGCAGGACATGGGCGACATTGCGTCAGGACCGACGGCGGCGGGGCCGTCCGGAAGCGCCCGCTGGTCGCTGGCCGGCCGGCAGTGGCAGGGCGCGCGCGCCTACCAGGAAGACTCCTTCGCAACCCTGGATGTCGACTTGGCGGGACAGGGCGCGCCGACGGCACTCCTCATGGTCCTGGCCGACGGGATGGGCGGCGCTGCGGGCGGCGCGACGGCGAGCGGTATCGCGGTCGAGGCCTTCGTGGGCGACTTCCCGGGTCTGGACGGCGCGGCCGAGACCCGGTTCCGCGCGTGCCTGGACGCCGCGACCGCACGCCTGCGCGGACGGGAATTCGCGGATCCGCAACTCCGCGGGATGGGGACCACCGTCGTCGCCGCCGTCTACGACGGACGCCGCCTGGACTGGCTGAGCGTCGGCGATTCGCCGATGTGGCTGTATGCCGCCGGCGCGCTTGAGCGGCTGAATGCGGATCATTCGATGGCGCCGGTCCTGGAGCGGCTCGTCCTGGCGGGCGAGCTGTCGCCCGAGGCCGCGCGCCTGGACCGGCGGCGCCACATGCTGCTCTCGGCGGTGACCGGCCGGCCGCCGGACCTGGTCGATTGCGGGTCCCGCGCCGGCCGCCTGCAACCCGGCGACTGTCTGTTGATCGCCAGCGACGGCATCGAGACCCTCGCCGAAGCGGAGATCGCGCACGAGATCCGCGCCGCCGACGGCCGCGTAGACGCGGCGGCCGACGCCCTGGACCGCGCCGTGCGCGCCGCTGCCGGGCCCGGCCAGGACAATATGACCTTTCTGCTCCTGTCCGGCGCGGAGCCGGCCGCCGGATAGGATTCCGGGCGGTCGGGAAGGTCTTGCGGCGGTAGATCGGGGCGGCGCCAGAGGCATCGGGCAGGACCGAGGCGCCTTAGCGGTCCGTGCATCGGGCCTATGCCGGGGCCGGCCTTTTCGGGGCGCGGCATCGGCGCTACTTGGTGCCGCCATGAACGCGCCGGCCGCTCCCGCCCCGTCCGCTGCACCGCCCCCGGAAAGACCCCCGGAAAGACACCCGGAAAAGCTGGGCCAAACCGTCCCGCTGCTGGCGTATGCCGGCTGGCTCGTGGCGGCCGGCTTCTTCTTCTACGCCTGGGTCCTGCGGGTCGCGCCGTCGATCACGGTCGAGCCGCTGATGCGCGATTTCGCGATCGGCGGCGCGGTCGTCGGCAACCTCTCGGCGGTCTATTTCTGGACCTACGCGGCGTTGCAGATCCCCTGCGGCCTGTTCACCGACCGGTGGGGGCCGCGCCGCGTGCTGACGGTCGCGATCCTGGCCACGGGGGCCGGCTGCGCGGTCATGGGCCTCGCGCCGTCCATCGAGCTGGCCTATGCCGGCCGGGCGCTGATCGGCTTCGGCGCCGCCTTCGCCTTCGTCGGCAGCATGGTCATTGCCGCCCTCTGGCTGCCGGCGCGGCGGTTCGCGTTTTTCAGCGGCGTGGCCCTCGCGGTCGGCCTGGCCGGCGGCGTGGTCGGGCAGGGGCCGTTCGCCGCCGCCGTCGCGGCGCTCGGCTGGCGCGACTACATGGTCGCGCTTGCCGGCTGGGCGCTGATCCATGCCCTGCTGGCCTGGCTGCTGATCCGCGACCGGCCGCGCGCGGCGCAACCCGGCGGGCCCGAAAGCGCCCTGTCGGAGTCGTCCGGGTCGGCATCGCCCGGACCGGAACCGATGCGCAGCAGCCTGGTCCGCGCGCTGCGCCGGCCGCAGAATTTCCTTCTCGCCGCCTTCGCTTTCCTGATGTCGGTGCCGATCCTGGCCTTCGGCGGCCTGTGGGGCGTGCCCTATACCGTGGCGCGCTTCGGCGTCGACACCACCGCGGCCGGCTTCGCCATGGCGGCAATGCTGCTGGGCGTCGCCTGCGGCGGGCCGCTCTGGGGCCTGCTGAGCGACCGGATCGGCCGGCGCAAGCCGGTTCTGCTGGCCGGCGGATTGCTCGGCCTGGCGACGATCGGCGCGGCGATCTACCTGCCGGGCCTGCCCTTCGCCGCCTTCCAGGTCTGCGTGTTCCTCTCCGGCGTCGGCGGCGCGGCGATGGTGACGGCGTTTGCGCTCGGGCGCGAGCACAACGACGCCCGCTCGGCCGGCACCGCGCTCGGCCTGATCAACATGTGCACGGTGATGAGCGGCGCGGTGTCCCAGCCCCTGATCGGCCTGCTGCTCGACCTGTCCTGGGCCGGCGAAACGGTGAACGGCGCGCGGGTCTACGCCCTGCCGGCCTATGAGGGGGCTTTCCTGCTGCTGCCGGCCACCTACGCTGCCGGCCTCGTGATCTGGCTGGCGCTGAAGGAAACCCACGCAAGGCCGTTCGCCGAACCGGCTACGGGCTGAGCTTCGGATTGCGCGCCGCCGGTCACGGCTTCCCGATAGCCCTCCAGTAGGGGCCGGCCTATACTCCGCCGGACGATGACCGAGCCGGCTGCCGACCCTCTTCCACTGTCCCGACGCGCTGCCGTCGCCCCGTCCGCGGCGGACGATCCGGTGTGGCTGGACGGCCTGAACGACAAGCAGCGCGAGGCGGTGGAAAAGACCGGCGGCGCCGTGCTGGTCCTGGCCGGTGCGGGCACCGGCAAGACGCGGGCGCTGACCGTCCGCATCGCCCATATCCTCGCCACCCGGCGCGCCATGCCGTGGCAGATTCTCGCCGTCACCTTCACCAACCGGGCGGCGCGGGAAATGCGCGAGCGGGTCGGCCGGCTGGTTGCGCCCCTGATCGGGCAGGAGGCGGCGGAGGACATCTGGCTCGGCACCTTCCACGCGCTGGCTGCGCGCATCCTCCGCCGCCATGCCGAGCTGGTCGGGCTGAAATCGAACTTCACGATCCTCGACCCGGACGACCAGCTCCGCCTCGTCAAGCAGGAACTGGAAGCCGCCGACATCGATACCAAGCGCTGGCCGCCCCGGCTGCTGCACTGGATGATCGAGCGCTGGAAGGACAAGGGCAAAGGGCCGGAACAGGTCACCGCCGCCGATGCCGGCGATTTCGCCGGCGGCCGGGCGGCCGAACTCTACGCCGCCTACCAGGACCGGCTCAGGAGCCTGAACGCCGTCGATTTCGGCGACCTGCTGCTGCACAACCTGACGGTCCTGATGCAGCACGACGACATTCTGGCGAAGTATAACGACCGGTTCCGCTACATCCTGGTCGACGAATACCAGGATACCAACGTCGCCCAGTATCTCTGGCTGCGGCTGCTGGCGCAGAAGGACGGCAACATCTGCTGCGTCGGCGACGACGACCAGTCGATCTACGGCTGGCGCGGCGCCGAGATCGAGAACATCCTGCGTTTCGAGAAGGATTTTCCCGGCGCGGCGGTGATCCGGCTGGAGCAGAACTACCGGTCGACCGCGCCGATCCTCGCCGCCGCGTCCCGCCTGATCGCCCGCAACGACAGCCGCCTCGGCAAGACCCTTTGGACCGCGGCCGAGGGCGGCGACAAGCTCACCCTCACCGGCGTGTGGGACGGCGAGGAGGAGGCCCGCAGCATCGCCGACCGGGTCGAGGATCTGCAGCGCAAGGCCCATGCCCTGAACGAGATCGCCATCCTGGTGCGCGCCGGCTTCCAGACCCGCGAGTTCGAGGAACGGTTCATCACCCTCAACATTCCCTACCGCGTGATCGGCGGCCCGCGCTTCTACGAACGGCTGGAAATCCGCGACGCCGTCGCTTACCTGCGCCTCGTTCATTCGACCGACGACGACCTGGCTTTCGAGCGCATTGTCAACAAACCGAGACGCGGGCTGGGCGACGCCGCGATGCGGGCGCTGCACGGGCTGCGCGCGGAACGGGGCGCTTCCCTGTTCGAGGCGGCGCGGCTGGCAGCGTCCTCGGGCAACCTGCGGCCGCAGGCGCGCCGTGCGCTCGACGGTTTCGTCAGCATGGTCGAGCGCTGGCGCCGGCTGGCGGAGACCGCGTCCCACGTCGAAGTCGCGGAGACCGTGCTGGACGAGAGCGGCTACACGGCGATGTGGCAGCAGGACAAGGGGCCCGACGCGCCGGGCCGGCTGGAGAATCTGAAGGAACTGGTCCGCGCCCTCGCTGAATTCGAGAATCTCGGCGGTTTCCTGGAGCATATTGCGCTGGTCATGGAGGCGACCGGGTCGACGGAGGCCGACATGGTCAACGTCATGACCCTCCATTCCGCCAAGGGCCTGGAATTCGATACGGTCTTCCTGCCGGGCTGGGAGGAAGGCGTGTTTCCGCACCCCCGTACGTTGAACGAGAACGGCATTGCCGGCCTGGAGGAGGAACGCCGCCTCGCCCATGTCGGCCTGACCCGGGCGCGGAAGAACGTCCATATCTCCTTCGCCGCCAACCGGCGCATCCACAACCAGTGGGCCTCCAACCTGCCGAGCCGCTTCATCGACGAACTGCCGCCCGAGCATGTCGAGGTCGCGACCGAGCAGGGCCTCTACGCCGGCCGGTCCGGCGCGCCGGGCGGAACGGTCGTCGGGGCCGGGCTGGTTGAGGCGGGCGGCGGGCAACGCGCCGGGGGTTTCGGGGACGGTTTCGGGGGCGGCGCCGGGCAGGGCAACCGGGACCGCTTCGACGACGGCTGGAACAACACCGCCCCGCTCGCGCCGAATTCCGGCGGACACGGCGGCGGGCGCAAGCGCATCGCGCGCGACAAGCCCGTCATCATCGACGGCGAGGCCAACCTGATCCGCAGCGGCGGCGACAGCGCCTTCAAGCAAGGCGATCACGTCCGCAACGAGAAATTCGGCAAGGGCGTCGTCAAGGCGATCGAGGGCGACAAGCTCACGGTGATCTTCGAAAGCGTCGGCGCGAAGAAGGTGTTCGCTAGTTTCGTCGAACCGGCGTGAGACGGGCGCCGAACCGGTCATGCCCGTGAAGGCGCTCGCCGCGGCCGTTCTTTCGCTGGTTCTGGGACTCTCCGGTGTGCGGGCCGACGGCGTCGGCTTCCGGGATGTCCGGGTCGAGACCGGCGGCGAGCGGATGACGGTGGCCGTCTGGTATCCCACCGGTTTGCCGTCCGGGCGGACCGTCGAAGGGCCGTTCGCCATGAAGGCAGTCCGCAATGCACCGCTTGCCGGCAGCCGCTTTGGCCTGGTGCTGATCTCCCACGGCACCGGCGGCGGGCGCCTGAACCATCGCGGCACGGCGATCCGGCTGGCGCAGGCCGGCTATATCGCGGCGGCGGCGGAGCACAGCGGCGACAGCTGGCGCGACGACCGCTACAGCGGCACGGCGGCAAATTGGGTCCGCCGCCCGCGCCAGCTCAGCGTGGTCCTCGACCGGCTGCTCGCCGATCCGGAATTCAGCCCGCGTATCGACCCGATGCGCATCGCCGCCATCGGCCACTCCGCCGGCGGCTACAGCGTACTCGCGCTGATCGGCGGCCGGGCGGATATGACCGTTCTCGCCCGCCACTGCACCGAATTCCGCGACCGGGATCCCGTATTTTGCAGCTACGGGCGGCAGAGCGGGCCCATCGGCGGCAGGCTGCCGGACCTGACCGACCGGCGGGTCCGGGCCGCTGTCGCCGTCGCGCCGGTCGGCACCCTGTTCGGCCCCGGCGCCTTCGCGGGCGTGACCACCCCGGCGCAAATCCACCGCCTCGGCCGCGACCGGGTGCTGCGCCGGCCGTGGCACGAAGACAACATTGTGCGCCTGATGGGCGGCAGGGCACGCCTCGTGATTCACCCGAAGGCACACCACTTCGCCTTCATCGCGCCCTTCCCCGCTGCCCTGATCGACGAAGTCGGCGAACCGGCCCGCGATCCGCCCGGTTTCGACCGCCGCGCCTTCCTCCGCCGGATCGACCGGCAGATCCTCGCTTTCCTCGATACCGTCCTGCTCGCGCCGCGGCGTTGAGCGGGACCGGCATTCCGGCGACGCAACGGCACTGGCGCAATGGCCGGCGGGGGTGCTAGTCTTGCGGCATCGAAGTTCCGCCGGGGTGTCGTCCTGCGCTGCCGCAGCCTTTGCTGCCGCAGCGTCGGGCGTCTGAGATCATACCCGTCGAACCTGACCTGGGTCATGCCAGCGTAGGGAGCCGTCCGATTCAGACCCCGCATACCCATACCCGGCGCCCGGAAACCGTCGCGATCATCGGCGCCGGCGTGTGCGGGCTGGGCATCGGCTGGCGGCTGGCCCAGGCCGGCTGCCGGGTCGATATCTTCGACCGGGGCCCAATCGGCCGGGGCGCCAGCCACGCCGCCGCCGGGATGCTCGCAACCGGCGTCGAAACCGAACCGGGCGAACTGGCCCTGTTGCAGCTCAACCTGCGCAGCCAGCGGGCCTGGCCGGCCTTCGCCGCCGAAGTCGAAGCGGCGAGCGGGCGGGATATCGGCTATCGCGACGAAGGTACGCTGGTCATCGCCCTGACGCGCGACGACGAGCGCCACTTGCGCTTCATTCACGACTTCCACCGCGGCGCCGGGGTCGAGGTCGCGCTGATCGGCGGCGGCGAAGCGCGGCAGCGCGAACCGTATCTCAATCCCCGGATTCCGGCTGCCGTCTGGAGTCCGAACGATCACCAGGTCGACAACCGCGCCCTGACCGCGGCGCTGGCCGAGGCCGCCGCCCGGGCCGGCGCGCGGCTGCACCCGGACTCCGGGGTCGAGGCCGTCCGGATCGGCAACGGCCGGGCCGCCGGGGTCGTCGTCGCGGGCGAGACCATGTCGGCCGATGCCGTCGTCCTCGCCGCCGGCGCCTGGTCGCGCACGGTCGGCGGGCTCGAACCGGCCGCCCTGCCGCCGGTCCGCCCCGTCAAGGGCCAGATGCTGGCGTTGCAGATGGACCCGGAAGCGCCGCTCTTGCGCCATGTGCTGTGGGCGCCGGGCGTCTACCTGGTGCCGCGGCGCGACGGCCGCCTGCTGATCGGCGCGACGGTGGAGGAAAAGGGCTTCGACGACACGATTACCGCCGGCGGCCAGTATGCCCTGCTCGATGCGGCCTGGCGCGCCCTGCCGGGGATCGAGGAACTGCCGATTGCGGAGACCTGGGTCGGCTTCCGGCCGGGCTCGCGCGACGATGCGCCGATCCTCGGGCCCGGCCCGGTCGACGGGCTGGTCTATGCGACCGGGCATCACCGCAACGGCATCCTGCTCGCGCCCGTGACCGCCGACCTGGTCAGCCGCTTCGTCCTGACCGGCGCGCTCGACCCTGCGCTGGCCCCGTTCACTCTGGCGCGCTTCGATCCGGCTCTCGAATCCGGGCCGGCGGCGCTGGCGGCGGAGTAGCCGGCGATGCGGATCATGCTGAACGGCGACCCGGTGGACACCGGCGCAGCGACCGTGCGGTCCCTGCTCGACGAGCAGGGCATCGACACCGAAGCGCGCGGCGTCGCCGTCGCCGTGAACGAAGCCGTGGTGCCGCGCCGCGACTGGGCGCAGGCGGCGCTCGGCGCCGGCGACGCCGTCGAGATCGTCAAACCCTTCCGCGGCGGCTAGGGGCGGTACCTCGCGATGACCGACGACACCTTCCACATTGCCGGGCGCAGCTTCGCCAGCCGCCTGTTCCTCGGCACCTCCGGCTATCCCAACCAGCAGGTCATGCTCGATGCGCTGACGGCGAGCGGCGCCGAGGTGGCGACGGTCTCGATCCGCCGGATCAGCCTGGAGGGCTATGCCGAGAGCATGGTCGACCTGCTCGGCCGCGACTGGACCCTGTTGCCCAACACCGCCGGCTGCATGAGCGCCAGGGACGCCATCCTGACCGCGCAGCTGGCGCGCGAGGCGCTGGAGACCGACTGGATCAAGCTGGAGCTGATCGGCGACCGGGAGACGCTGTATCCGGATGTCGAGCAGTTGGCCGGCGTGGCGCGGGAGCTGGTGGAAGACGGATTTCAGGTGTTGCCTTATTGCACCGACGATCCCGTGCTGTGCCAGCGTCTGGCCGACGCCGGCTGTGCTGCGGTCATGCCGCTGGGCGCGCCGATCGGCACCGGCATCGGCATCGCCAACCCCTACAATATCGAGCTGATCTGCACCCGCAGCCCGGTGCCGGTGATCCTGGACGCCGGGATCGGCACGGCGTCAGACGCCGCGCTGGCGATGGAGCTGGGCTGCGACGCGGTGCTGCTCAACACCGCGGTGGCGAAGGCGCTCGATCCGGTGCTGATGGCCGCCGCCATGCGCGACGCCGTCGCCGCCGGCCGCGCCGCCCGACTGGCCGGGCGGATCCCGAAGAAGGACCACGCCGAAGCCTCGAGCCCGCAGATGGGGCTGATCGGCGGCTGAGCGCGGCCCCGCCCCCGCTTCCCGCGCCATGGACCTGCCCGGAGCCGAACGCAGCCCCCTGCCCGATCCGCCCCTGATGATCGTCACCGACCGGCGGCAGGCAACGCTGCCGCTGGAGGAAGTTGCCGCCGCCGCCTTCGCGGCCGGCGCGCGCTGGATCAGCGTCCGGGAAAAGGACCTGCTGCTGGCCGAACAACGCGATCTGGTGCGGCGGCTCGCCCGGAACCTGCCCGGTGACGCAATCGTCGGCCTGCACGGAATGCCAACGCCCGCAGCCGGAGACATCGCCGCCTGGCATCTGCCGCGGGACGGCGATATCGCGGAAGCGCGGCGGCTGGCGCCGGACTCGCGCCTGCTCGGCAAGTCCTGTCACAGCCTCGCCGCGGCGCAGGCGGCCCAGGTGGCGGGCGCCGACTACGTCACCCTCAGCCCGGTCTTCGCGACCGGCAGCAAGCCCGGCTACGGGCCGGCCCTGGGCGTGGAAGCGCTTGAAGCTGCGGCGGCGCAACTGCGCCCGGCCGGCTGCCGCGTGCTCGCCCTCGGCGGCGTGACGCCCGGCACGATCGGCGCGTGCCGGGCCGCGGGCGCAGACGGCGCCGCCGTCATGGGCGCCGTCATGGCCGCTGCCGATCCGGAAGCGGCGGTCGCCGCCCTGATCGCGGCGTGGGAAGGCGCCGTGCGGGCAATACCGGAGGATGGGCCTTAGGGGACGCTGCCAAACTCTCCCTTACGGTGGATCGATTCGCCGGCGACCCGGGCCCGGCAGCGCGGCTTTTCATCGACCGGCAGCGGGACTACAACCTTCCGGCCGTTCAACAACATCCCCGCCGGCCGCCATGGACCCCGTCTATCTCACCGAAGAGCACAACATCCTGCGCGAGACCGCGCGCCGCTTCATCGCGGAGCAGGTACAACCGCACGGCGACGCCTGGGAGGACGCCGAGGAGATCCCGCGCAGCGTGTTTGCCCGGATGGGCGAACTCGGCTTCTTCGGGGTGCAGGCGCCGGAGGCCTATGGCGGCACGGACATGGGGCCGGTCGCCATGGTCGCCCAGTGGGAGGAGCTGGGCAAATCCAGCTTTGGCGGCTTCACCGGCAGCACCTCGGCCCATGCCGAGATGGCGGTGCCGCACCTGATCAACGCCGGCACCGACGAGCAGAAACGGCGCCTGCTGCCCGACCTGATCGCCGGGCGCAAGGTGAGCAGCATCGCGGTCACGGAGCCGGACGGCGGCTCCGACGTCGCCGCGCTCAAGACAAGGGCCGAGCGCAAGGGCAACGACCGCTGGGTGCTCAACGGCGCCAAGGTGTTCATCACCAACGGCTGCCTGGCCGACGTCCATTTCGTCGCCGCGCGCACCGATCCGCACGCCAAGGGCTCGCGCGGCATTTCCATGTTCATCGTCGAGAAGGGCGCGCCCGGCTTCAAGGTCGCAAAGAAGCTCGACAAGCACGGCTGGCGCTGTTCGGACACCGCCGAACTGGTCTTCGACGACTGCGAAATCCCCTACGAGAACATCCTGGGCGAGGAGAACAAGGGCTTCTACGCCGTGATGATGAATTTCCAGAACGAGCGGCTGGTCGCCGGCGCGATGAACGCCGGTTCGATCCAGAGCGCGCTGGACATCACCACGCAATATGTCAAGGACCGCAAGGCCTTCGGCGGCACCCTGTGGGACAAGCAGGTGGTGCGCCACAAGCTGGCGACGCTGGCGACCCGGGCCGAGGCCTTCCGCCACCTCACCTACCACTGCGCCTGGCTGGTCTCCGAAGGCCGGGACTGCGTCAAGGAGGTTTCGATGCTCAAGGCGCTGGGCGGCGAGCTGGTCAACCGGACGATGTACGACTGCGTCCAGCTGCACGGCGGCATGGGCTACATGCGCGAAAGCCCGATCGAGCGGATGAGCCGGGACGCGAGGGTCGCCTCGATCGGCGGCGGCGCGACCGAGGTGATGCTCGAGGAGGTCGCCAAGCGCATGTGAGGCCCGGGGCTTCGGGCAGGTTTCCCCGGGGGATTCCGGTGACGGCGGCCGACGTCGCCGTGGTCGGCGGCGGCTTCGCAATCCATCTGTCGCGACTGGCCGAGCGAGCGAGCAGACCGTTTCAGGGAATCCTTGTGGGCTTCAAGGTCTCCGGCAGGTCACCCAGGTAAGTGTTCGCTTCGCGGCTGCATGCGAAGGCGTCCGGATCGATGTCAGCGAAAATCACGGTATCCTCATAGGCGCCTGCGGCGGCGAGAGTTGAACCATCCGGACCGACGATGCGTGACCGTCCGGCATAGCTAAAGGAATCGTCACGTCCGGCATGATTCGCGTAGGCGATGAAAATCTGGTTCTCGAAGGCCCGCACCGGAACGACGGCGGTGGCGATGAAGTTCGCAAAGGGGCTTTCCGGCAGAGCGGTCGGCACCAGCACGGCATCGGCTCCGGCCAAAGCGAGACGGCGCACCAGCTCCGGAAATTCCACGTCGTAGCAGATGAGCAGGCCAAACGTGAGACCGGTTACGGTGCAGAGCATGCCCGCAGGCGGGCCCGGGGAAAACAGGGTCCGCTCGTAGGCGCCGTAGAGCTGCCTCTTGCGGTAGATCGCCGGCTCGGCGTTACCGTCGGCGAGGGCTAGGCTGTTGAAGACGTCGGCGCCGTCGCGCTCGGCAAATCCGGCGACGACGGCCAGGTCACGCTTTTGCGAGATTGCAGTCAGCCGCTCTACTTGCCGCCCATCGCGGGGCTCGGCCAGATCGGCGATTATCGAGCCCGCGCCGTAGCCGGTCGTTGCCAGTTCGGGCGCGACCAGAATACGGGCGCCGCCGTCCGCCGCCTGAACGGCAGCGGATTCAATGCGCGCCAGATTCGCCGCGACATCGCCGGCGACCGCCTTCATCTGAAGAACGGCGATTCGCATCAGCGTTCCTCACCGGTCCAGGCCCCCAGCAGCTTGGGCAGGTCGCCGTAGCGCGCGATCAGCCCTACCGCCAGAACGGCGATCGCAACAAAGAGAACGGAGACCGACGCCATGGTCGGCGTGTAGCCGTAGCGCAAGGCATTGAAGATCTTGACCGGCAGGGTTTCCATCGTAAACCCGACGGTCATATAGGCGACGATGTATTCATTCAACGAGAGCACGAAAGCAAAGGCGAAACCCGAAATCATATACGGTGCGATCAGCGGCGCCACCACGGTGCGGAACACCGTCCGGTCGTCGGCGCCCATGGTGGCCGCCGCCTCGACCAGAGAACGGTCGATGGAAGAAAAGCCCAGGGAAATCGTCACCAGCGGCAGGGTCACGAAGAAAATTGCGTGGCTGATCACGGCCGTCCAGGATGCTCCATAGAAACCGCCAGTCGCCCAGAAGGAGAGAAAACCGAGGGCGGTGATCACCGGCGGCAGCATGAAAGGGGCGACGCCCAGGACCTGGAAAACGCGCGCCCAAGGGGCGACGCGGCGCCAGAAAAACCAGCTGAGCGGCAGGGCGACGATCACCGCCAGAGCGGCCGAGAGGGCGGCCAGTCCGAGGGAAGCGATCAGCGCATCCCTCCATTCGCCCTCGGTGAAGATCGCGGCGTACCACTCTAACGAAAAACCCCGGGGCGGGAACAGCAGCGTCTTCTTCTCGTTCACCGAAACACCGGCGACGACCGCCAGAGGCGCCGCCAGGAAGAGCGCGACCAGAACCATGTAGCAACGGCGGAGCCAGGTCGCCGTCATCCGCTGCAGTCCTTCATCACGCGGCCTCCCGCCGGCCACCGACCAGCAGGACCAAGCCCACGAGGGCCAATGAAATGAGCACCAGGAAAACCGCCATGGCTGCTGCGAACGGCATGTTGGACTGGTAGATCGCCTGATCCGTGATCAGGACGGACAGGGTCCAGTGTTGCGGGCGGCCGAGGATCTGCGGCAGCAGGTACGATCCCAGAGCGAAAACGAACACCATGATCAGGGTGGCGGTAATCGTGTGACGCAGCGCCGGAACGACGACCGAGACGAAGCCGCGCAGCGGGGAGGCGCCAAGCGTGCGCGCCGCTTCCAGCAACGACGGGTCGAGGCGCATCAGCGCTGGGTAGAGCAACAGGATCGTAAACGGCAGGGCCTGGTAGATCATGCCGGTCAGCACGGCGCCGAAACCCGGCAACAGCGCCTTCGGGGCTTCCATCAGACCGAGAGCGGCCAGCAGGTTGCCGATGCCGGCGGTGCGCGAGAACAGGGTCGACCAGGCGAAGCCGATGATCACCTCCGACAGGGAAAGAATAGCCAGAATCCCGACCAGCCACACGACCTGCACCCGACGGCTGCACCCGGCGAGAAAGTTCGTGAAGGGTAGCGCAATCAGCACGCAGCAGACGGCGACGGCCGCGGCGAGGAACAGCGAGAAGCCGAGCACGTTGCCGAAGAAGGGCGTCAGGAATCGCTCGTAGTTGGCGAGAACGAAGTCGACGGTATAGAAGCCGCCCTGCTGCCGCCGGAAAAAGCTCACGGCGATCATGATTCCGAAGGGAATGACGAAAAAGACGACCAGCACGGCCGCCGGGAACAGCAGCGGCAGATGGTCGGAGAAGGTTCGGGCCGGCTCCCGCCTCATTGACTCAGGACCACGCACGCCTCGGCGGGAAGCTGGATGCCGATCTGTTCTCCGGCCGTGACTTGTACTTGCTCGCGGCGCGTCGAGACCGCGACGATCGTGGTATCGCCCGCCTCGACGAAGGTCTCGACGGTGCCGCCGAGATCGCGCAGGAAGGTCACGCGCCCGGTCAGCATCGCTTTCTCCGGTGCCATCAGGCGCACATCCTCCGGCCTTATGGACAGGCGCGCCCGTTGAACCCCGGCCGGCAGGGTAATGCCGGGAAGGGGCACGCCGTCGAACAGGGCCTGGCCGCTGCCATTCGCGGCGATGTCAAGCAGATTGGTCGAGCCGATGAAGTCGGCGACGAAGGCGTTGGCCGGCTTGCGGTAGATGTCCACCGGCGCTGCCGCCTGATGGATGCGTCCGTCGCCCATCACCACCACAAGATCGGCCATGGTCATGGCTTCGCGCTGGTCGTGGGTAACGACGATCGTGGTGATACCCAGTTTCTGCTGCAACTGGCGAAGCTCGACCTGCATGGCTTCGCGCAGCTTGGCGTCGAGAGCGGAAAGCGGCTCGTCGAGCAGGAACAGCCGCGGCGAGACGGCGAGTGCCCGAGCAATGGCGACCCGCTGCCTCTGCCCGCCGGAAAGCCTGCTCACCGGCCGGCCGCCGTGGTCCTGCAGGTGAACGAGGTCGAGCAGTTCACCGACTCGCGACTCGCATTCGGCCTTCGCAGCGCCGCGAATGCGCAACGGATAGGCGATGTTGTCCTGCACGTTCAAATGCGGAAACAGGGCCAGCGACTGGAACACCATGCCGAAGTCGCGCTTGTGGGTCGGCAGGCCGGTAACCTCCGCCCCGTCCAGCAGAATGCGCCCCGCGCCGGGCGCCTCCAGCCCCGCGATCAGGCGCAGCAGGGTCGTCTTGCCGCAACCGGAAGGACCCAGCAGGCAGACGAAGGTCCCCTTGAGGACGGTCAGCGAAACATTGTCGACCGCTACGACTGAGCCGAAGCGCTTCGTTACGCCCTCAAGGGTGAGTGCCGACATGGCATCCCCGCGGTTGCCCGGCGCTTCCTGCCGACGCGGCTTCCGGGGTCTATCGGTTTCCTCGCGAGCAGCCGCTCAGCCGACGATCAGCTCGGTCCACTTCTGATTTAGCCAGTCGGACCTGGTCTGGTAAAGATCGTAGCGCGGAACGATGGGGTCGATCTCCGAGGAGACGGAGGCGAACTCCTCTTCCGACAGATCGAGCATGGTGCGCTTCACCGTCGGCGCGGTCCCGACCTTGCGGGACATGGCGGCCTGGATCGACGGCTGGCTCATATAGTCGATGAAGACGTGTGCTTCGTCGACCTTCTTCGAGGCGCGCGAAAGCGCCCAGCAGCCGCTGTCCAGAATGCCGCCCTCCTTGGGGAAGGTCGAACGCACGGGATGTCCGTCGGCGGCCGCCAGGCCGGTGACGTCGTGATAATACTGCCCCATGGGAATTTCACCCGATTTGAGCGCCTGCTCGAACTGGGCCTCGTCGCGGTACCAGAGGCGGACGTTCGGCTTCACTTCCGCCAGCTTGCCGAAAGCCTTGAGTTGTCCCTCTTCGCTGTCCAGGGCCTCGGTGCCGCCCATGAAGGTCCTGGCCGTCACCTCGAGCAGGAAAGAGTTGGAGACCAGGGCGAGCAGGCCGAGCCGGTTCCGGTTCGCCGGGTCCCAGAGCGCGGCCCACGAAGTCGGCGCCTGCGGGTAGACCTTGGTGTTCGACACCAGGGTGATGTACCAGGCGACCGCGCCGATGCCGGCAACCCGGCCGTCGGGATAGGTGTTGATGAACTTGCCGATCAGGTTGTCGCTGTTGGGTATGCGCGCCCGATCGAGGCCCGTCCAGAGGTCGATCGCGCGGCCCTTGAGCATGGCGACCTGAGACATCATCGATACGTCGGCGGGTGCGCGGCCGGCTTTGGCCGCCTGCGCCAACTGCACCAACCAGACCTCTCCGGTCGGCTCCGCCACCGATTCGACGGCGATACCGGTGGCCTTGGTGAATTCCGGAAAGATGTGCTTGTCGAAGGACTCCTTGAAATAGCCGCCATAGACGCCGACTTTCAGCGAGCGGCCCTGGGCCTTCAAGACATTGGGCATGGCAAGAAGCCCGGCTCCTGCAAGCCCGGTTGCCATAAAGCTACGGCGGCCGATGCCGCTCCTGGCGATGCGCTTGTTCATGTCTCCGCTACCTCCCTTGCTCCTGTTGCGGCCATCTGGCATGGCCCGGTCGATTGGACTTCCCCTTCTCCACTTCGATGGTGCGCTCCAAGCCGGCCTTCACCCAAGGCGCGGGCTGAAAACCATCAGACTGAGAATCTCGAACAGAATTTGCGCGCCCACCTGCGCCGTGTTGGTCGTGGTGTCGTACTGCGGCGCCACCTCGACGACGTCGCCGCCAATCACGTCGATGCCTTTCAGCCCGTGCAGGATCGCCTGCACTTCCCGTGTCGTCAGGCCGCCGACTTCGGGCGTGCCGGTGCCGGGCGCGAAGGCGGGGTCGATGCCGTCGATGTCGAAGGAAACGTAGGTCGGACCGTCGCCGACCACCTCCAGCGCTTTCTCAACGACGGCGGCGATGCCCAACTGCGGCACCTCTTCGGCGTGGATCACCGACATGCCGCTGTCGAGGGAGAACTCCCAAAGATACTCGGCCGAACCGCGGATGCCGATCTGTATCGTTCGGGTGGGGTCGAGCACGCCCTCCAGCACCGCGTTCCTGAAAGGCCCGCCATGGTGGAACTTCGAGTGATCGAAGGACCCGCCGGTGTCGCAATGGGCGTCGATATGCACCATGCCGACCGGCCGGTCGCGCCCGACCGCCTTCATGATGGGGTGCGTGATCGAGTGGTCCCCGCCGACGGAGAGCGGTATCACGCCGGCGGCATGAACCTTGTCGAAGTAGCGTTCGATGTCTTCGAGACTGCCCTCAAGGCGGTAACGGCTGGCAAAGGGGACGTCGCCGACATCGGCGACCCGCAGATCGTAAACTGGGGCACATGCGAGAACGTGGTTGTAGGGTCCGATGCGCTCGATCGTGCGCAGCGCTCGCGGGCCGTAGCGGGCGCCGGGCCGATTGGTCACCCCCAGGTCCATGGGAACGCCGATCAGCGCGACCTGAAGGCCTCCGAAATCGGGTTCCTTCGGATCGATTTCCCGCAGGGGCGCATCGAGCAGCGTCGGTATGCCTGCATAGGGCGCCGTGCGGGTGCCGCTGGCATCGAAGATCCGGTCGGCGACCCGGCGATGGGCCGGATCGAATATATCGCCTCCATGGCCTTGCGAATACTTCTTGCGCAGAGCTTCCAGCTTGTCCTCGTTCCAGACCATAAGCGCCGCCGGTCTCCTACTGCCGCAATACACTGTCCTCGCTGACGGATATCTTAGCGCTCTCAATTCGCGAGAACAATTGACATTAATTTGTCCTTTACTGTCAGTATTTCTCACATATTGTGGACTTCATGTCGATCCGTCTTCCGCCTCTCAACCCTCTGCGCGCCTTCGAGGCCGCAGCACGGCACGGCTCTGTCTCCCGTGCTGCCAGAGAACTGAACGTCACCCACGGCGCCGTGAGCCACCAGATCCGTGCCCTCGAGACCGCCTTGCAGACGCCGTTGCTGGAACGTGGCGCCCGGCGGTTCCGGTTGACACCGCATGCGGCCGCCCTTTTGCCGACGATCTCCACGGCCTTCGAGGAAATTGCGGCAGCGACGGCGCGCATGACCCGCCCCTTCACCGCAGGCAGTCTGGCGATCAGCTGTGTGCCGGCCCTGCTTTCGCTCTGGCTGATCCCACGGCTCAGCCGATTTACCGATCAATACCCGGGGGTAAGGCTGCGGGCGGTCAGCTCGAACGATCCGGCAGCGGTCTACGATCCCGAGATCGACATTTGCATCCGCTATGGCCAGGGAAGCTGGGGCGACTGCTGGGTCCGGCAGTGGTCCGAACTCGACCTCTTTCCTGTCGCCAGCCCCACCTTGCTGAGCAGTCGTCCCTTGCGCGCGGTGAAGGACCTGGCCGACCACGTGCTGCTCCACGCCGACGACGGGCGGGAATGGCAGACCTGGCTGACGGCCGCCAATGCGCTGGAACTCGGCCGGGGGGACCACCACCTCATGACCGATGCCCGCCTCGCCATCGAAGCGGCCATTCACGCCAACGGCGTCGTGCTCGGCGACACCCGCACGGTGAGCAATTTGATGGCCAGCGGCAGCCTGGTCGCACCCTTCGACCTGGCGGTTCCTGCGATCGACAACTACTATGTGGTCTGCCGCAATGAGGTGAAGGCGGCTCCTATTGCCAGCGTATTCATCGACTGGCTGTTCGCTGCCCGCGACGAGGAGGACGCCAAAGCGGAGGTCCAGGCTGCGGGACGGCGGAAACTGCGAGGCCGGCGCAGACGTCGACAACAGGGGCCGGGACGTAATTGAATTCGGCGGCACGCTGTGGGACAAGCAGGTGGTGCGCCACAAGCTGGCGACGCTGGCGACCCGGGCCGAGGCCTTCCGCCACCTCACCTACCACTGCGCCTGGCTGGTCTCCGAAGGCCGGGACTGCGTCAAGGAGGTTTCGATGCTCAAGGCGCTGGGCGGCGAGCTGGTCAACCGGACGATGTACGACTGCGTCCAGCTGCACGGCGGCATGGGCTACATGCGCGAAAGCCCGATCGAGCGGATGAGCCGGGACGCGAGGGTCGCCTCGATCGGCGGCGGCGCGACCGAGGTGATGCTCGAGGAGGTCGCCAAGCGCATGTGAGGCCCGGGGCTTCGGGCAGGTTTCCCCGGGGGATTCCGGTGACGGCGGCCGACGTCGCCGTGGTCGGCGGCGGCTTCACCGGCGCCGTCTTCGCGATCCATCTGTCGCGACTGGCCGGACGGCCGCTCGACATCGCCATCGTCGAGCCGCGCGAACGGCCCGGCCGCGGCGTCGCCTACGATACCGCCGACCCGGACCACCGGCTGAACGCGCCGCTGCAGATCCATTTCGTCTATCCCGACGCGCCGGACCACCTGAACGGCTGGTACGCCGAACGGGGCGGTCCGGAGGCGGTCGATCCCGAGGCAATGGGCCCGAACGGCAATCTCTACCCGCGGCGCGGCGAATTCGGGCGCTACGTCGAAGAGCAGCTTCGCAGCCATATGGCCGGCAACGCCTCCGGCTCGGCGATCCGGCACATCCGGGCCCGCGCCCTTGCCGCCCGCCGAAGCGCCGCCGGCTACCGGCTGGACCTGTCCGACGGGCAGGCGCTGGACGCCCGGCTGGTCGTGCTCGCCGCCGGCTATGAGCGCCCGCGGCCGCCGCCGCCGTTCGCCGGCGCGGTCTCCGGCCATCCGGGCTTCATCGCCGATCCGTGGGACACGGGACGGCTGGGGGACATTCCGGCGGATGCCAGGGTCCTGGTGCTCGGCATGTCGCAGACCGCGTCGGACGCGATCGCCGTGCTGCTGCGCAACGGACACACCGGGCCGATTACGGCGGTCGCGCGCCGCGGCCTGCGCCCCCGCCGGAAACCGGAGACCGCAGCCGGCCTGCCGCCCGATATTGTGGACCGGATCCGGCGGCCGGTGTCCCTGTTCACGGAGGCGCACGGCCGGCACGGGACTGCCCTGGGCCTGCTGCGCACGCTGCGCGCCTGGGTGCGCCGGGCCGAAGCCGCGGGCGGCGATTGGTTCGGGCCGTTCGGGGACCTGCGCGATTCGGTCTGGGATGTCTGGCCGGCCCTGCCGCTGGCGGAGAAGCGCCGCTTCCTGCGCCATCTGCGGGTCTGGTACGACGCCCACCGCTTCCAGCTGCCGCCCCAGGTCGAGGTACGCATCGCCGGGGCGGAAGCCGCCGGGCAGCTGTCGTTCGAGGCCGCCTTCTGCGAAGCGGCTGCGCGCGACGGCGACGCCCTGTCGGTCACGCTGCGGCGCCGGGGCAGCGGCGAACGCCGCCGCGAACGGTTCGGCGCCGTTGTGAACTGCACCGGGCCGGACCTGCGGCCGGACCGGTCGGAAAACCCGTTCATCGCGTCCCTGGCAGCGCGCGGCTATGCGGCGGCGCATCCGACCGGTATCGGATTCGCTGTCGACGCCGAATGCCGCGCAGTCGGCGCCGGCGGACACCCGGATCCGCATCTGCGGATCGTCGGCCCGCTGACCTACGGCGCCTTCGCGGACCAACAGGGCGCCCCCTTCATCGCCCTGCGCCTGTGCGCGATCCTGCCCGGCGTCGCCGCCGCGCTGCAACGATAGCGCTGCGCCGGCCGGCGAGCCTCTTGACACGCCGGTCGTTCGAGCACGGAATCCGTGGAGCGCTATCGTTTTGGATCGGATCGCAGCGTCCCCTTCGACAGGCTCAGGGCGGTCCTTCGATGTGCCCCGGAAATTGGCCCGGTTATTTGGGATGAGGTAAATATTTGCAAACGCAAATACTTTTCCTCACCCTGGGCTGCTCCGGTTTCAATCCAAGGCGTATCGAAGGGGCCTGCCCTGAGCGAAGTCGAAGGGGGCCGCATCGTCCTGGAGAGAAAGAGAAAGGGGCTATCATGCGCGTGACACGCCGGGCGGTGCTGGCCGGAGCGGGCGCTGCGCTGGCCGCGCCGACCCTCGGAAATGCGGCGGCAAAGCCCCTCGCGAAGCGCATACCGGCGACCGGGGAGGCGGTGCCGGCGGTCGGGCTCGGCAGCTGGATCACCTTCAATGTCGGCGACGATCCAAAGCTGCGCGCCGAGTGCCGCGCCGTCATGGCCGCCTTCTTCGCGGCGGGCGGCGGCATGATCGATTCCTCGCCCATGTACGGCTCCTCCCAGGCGGTGATCGGCGACGCGCTGACGAAGCTGGGCCGGCCGCCGGGCCTGTTCTCGGCCGACAAGGTCTGGACCTCCGCCGCCAACGGCCCGGCGCAGATCGCCGAAACCGCCCGGCGCTGGGGCGTCGGGCGCTTCGACCTGCTGCAGGTCCACAACCTCTGGGACTGGGAGCGGAACCTCGACACGCTGGAGGCGATGAAGGCGGCCGGCCGGCTGCGCTATACCGGCGTCACCACCTCGCACGGACGCCGGCACGGCGAACTCGAAGAGGTCATGCAACGCCGGCCGCCGGATTTCGTCCAGCTGACCTACAACATCGTCGACCGGGAGGTCGAACGCCGCCTGCTGCCGCTCGCCCGGGAGCGCGGCATCGCGGTCATCGCCAACCGGCCGTTCCAGCGCGGCCGGTTGCCGGACCGGCTCGCGGGCCGACCGATGCCCGGCTGGGCGCGCGAGATCGGCGTTTCCACCTGGCCGCAATTCCTGCTGAAATTCATCCTGTCGCATCCCGCGGTGACCGTCGCCATACCCGCGACCAGCCGGGTCGACCATCTGCGCGAGAACAAGTCGGCCGCCTTCGGGCCCATGCCGGATGCGGCCATACGCCGGCGTATGGCGGAGCATGTGCGCGACCTGTAGGAGGCCCTAGGGGCGCCCGATGGCCGGATCCTGGGCGCCGGAAGATTTCCTGCTGTTCTCGCCGCGCGCCTACTGGCGGCTGTTCGCGCTGGAAAACGCGGCGGCCTGGCCGGCCCAGCTTCTACTGATCGCGGCGGGCGCCGTGCTGCTTTTCGGTATGGTGCGGGGCCGGCGACCCTCCGGGCGGTGGGGCGGCCCTGCGCTCGGCGTCGCGCTCGGCTTTGCATTGGGCGCCGCGTGGCTCTGGGCCGGATGGCAGTTCCTGGCGCTGCGCTACGGCGCGATCAACTGGGCCGCGCCGATGCTGGCCTGGGGCTTCTATGCCGAGGGCGCGCTGCTGGCGGCGCTCGGGATGTCGGGGCGGCTGGCCTTCACCGGGCGCGGGACGCGGGCCAGGGCGGGCATTGGGCTGCTGGCGGCGGCGCTGTTCGCCTGGCCGCTGCTTGCGCCGCTCGACGGGCGGCCGTGGCAGGAGGCGGAGGTCTTCGCCATCGCGCCCGACCCGACCGCCATCGCCACCCTCGCCCTGCTCGCGCTCGCGCCGCGCAGCCGGTGGACGGCCCCGCTCGCCGTCGTCCCGGCGCTGTGGCTTGCGATCTCCGCGCTCACGCTGTTCACGATGGGCGCCTGGCAAGGCTGGGCGGTCTTCGCCGCCCTGATCGCCGGCCTTGTCGCCTGCACCGCGCCGGGGCGGGAAACGGCGGGCGGCCTGTAAGCGGCGGGCGGCGGGTTACGCCGAAGGCCCGGTCAATTCGAAGCCCGGTGCGGCGGGACACCGTCGTCGCTCACCAGGTGGCAGCGCACCCGGTGGCCCTCGCTGATCGTGCGCAGGGCCGGTTCCTCGGCGCGGCAGCGGTCTTCGGCGAACGGGCAGCGCGAGGCGAAGCGGCAGCCCGGCGGCGGATCGATCGGGCTCGGCGGATCGCCGACCAGGCGGATGCGGCTCGCCCGGTCGCGCAGGACCGGATCGGCCGACGGCACCGCCGACAGCAGCGCATTGGTGTAGGGGTGCAGGGGCTCGCGGAACAGCGAAACCCGGTCGGCATGCTCGACGACCTGGCCGAGATACATCACCGCCACGTCGTCGCACATATACTGCACGACGCCGAGATCGTGGCTGATGAACAGGTAGGTCAGGCCGAACTCCTCCTGGAGCCGGCGCAGCAGGTTCAGGATCTGCGCCTGGATCGCCACGTCGAGGGCCGAGACCGGCTCGTCGCAGACGATCAGGTCCGGCTGGGTCGCGAGCGCGCGCGCCACGCCGATGCGCTGGCGCTGGCCGCCGGAGAACTGGTGCGGGAACAGGGCCTGCTGCTCCGGGCGCAGGCCGACCAGGCGGAACAGTTCGGCGACCCGGTCGTCGCGGCTCTCCCGGTCGCCGACGTCGAGCTGGTCGAGCGGCGCGCGGACGATCTCGCCGGCGCGCAGGCGCGGATTGAGCGACGAATACGGATCCTGGAAGATGATCTGCATGTGGCGGCGCTGGCGGCGCAGCGCTTCGCCGGAAAGCGGCCCGATTTCCTGCCCGTTGAGCAGGATGTTGCCTTCGGTGACCGGCGCCAGGCGCATGACGGCGAGCGCGGTCGTCGTCTTGCCGGAGCCGGATTCGCCGACCAGGCCGAGGGTCGAACCGCGGGCGGTATCGAAGGACACGCCGTCCACGGCATGGACCTTGGGCGCCGGCGCGAAGGGTTTGCGGCGCGGCAGGCTGAAATGGACCTTCAGCCCGCGGACTTCCAACAGTTTGTCGGGGGACATGTCGCCCGCTGCGGAAGCTGCCGGGCCCGTCATGCCGCCGCCGCCTCTTCGGGATAGAGCCAGCAGGCCGCGGTATGGTCTTCGCCGACGGCGGTCTCGGGCGGCATCTCGCGCCGGCAGCGGTCCATCGCCTCGGCGCAGCGCGGCGCGAACGGGCAGCCGCCCCGGCCCAGCTCGGCGACCGACGGCACGACGCCGGGAATTTCCGTGAGCGGCGGCCGCTCCAGCGCCGGATCGGCCTCCAGATGGGGCACGCAGGCGATCAGGCCGCGCGTGTAGGGATGCTTGGGATTGGTCAGCATCTCGTCGACCGGCGCCTCCTCGACCTTGCGGCCGGCATACATGACGACGACCCGCTGGGCCATTTCCGCGATCGCGCCCATGTCGTGGGTGATCAGGATGACGGCAGCGTTGGTCTGTTGCTGCAGTTCTTTCAGAAGATCGAAAATCTGGGCCTGCACGGTCACGTCGAGCGCCGTTGTTGGCTCGTCGGCGATCAGCACCTGGGGCTGGCAGGCCAATGCCATGGCGATCATCACGCGCTGGCGCATGCCGCCCGAAAGCTGGTGCGGATATTCGTCCACCCGCTTCTCCGGCGCCGGAATGCTGACCGCGCGCAGCATCTCGACGGCTCGGTTGTGCGCCTCTCTCCGGCTCAGGCCCTGGTGCAGGCGGACGGTCTCGCCGATCTGGTCGCCGATCGTGTAGACCGGGTTGAGCGAGGTCATCGGCTCCTGGAAGATCATCGAGACGTCGTTGCCGCGCACGTCGCGCATCCGCGCCTCGGTGGCGTCGAGCAGGTCTTCGCCGGCAAGCCGGATTTCACCATCCGCAATGCGCCCCGGCGGCACCGGCACCAGCCGCATGATGGCGAGCGCCGTCATGCTCTTGCCGCAGCCGGATTCGCCGACAATGCCAAGGGTCCGGCCGGCCTCCAGATCGAAGCTGAGCCTGTCGATCACGCGCGAGACAGCGCCGTCCTTCAGGTCGAACTCGACCGACAGGCCCCGGACTTCGAGCAGCGCGCTCACCGCTGCCTCAGCTTCGGATTGAAGGCGTCGTTCAGGCCGTCGCCGATCAGGCTGACCGACAGCACGGTGATGAAGATGGCGAGGCCGGGGAAAGTGACCGGCCACCAGGCCTCGAGGATCTGCGGGCGGTTGACGCTGATCAGGTAGCCCCAGCTCATCACGTTCGGGTCGGAAAGCTGCAGGAAGGCGAGCCCGGCTTCGAACAGGATCGCGATGCCGACCGAAAGTGCCGCCGAAACGATCAGCGGCGGGGCGGCGTTGGGCAGGATGATCGTCCAGATGATGCGCGCGTTGCGCGCGCCGATGGCCCGCTCGGCCTTGACGAAATCCAGTTCCCGCAGGCGCAGGAACTCGGCCCGCACCAGGCGCGCCGTGGCGGGCCACGAGACCACGCCGATGGCGATGGAGATGGAGTAGATCGAGGGCGAGAAGAGCAGCACGACGACCATGGCGAGCAGCAGGGGCGGCAGCACCTGGAAGAATTCCGTGATGCGCATCAGCACCTCTTCGACCCAGCCGCGGTAATAGCCCGCCAGCGCGCCGAACAGGATGCCGATTGTGATGGTGATCGCCGCCGCCGCCGCACCGACCATCAGGGTGGACTGGCTGCCGTAGAGCAGGCCGATGACGAGGTCGCGGCCCTGCTGGTCGGTGCCGAGCAGGAAGCCCTGCTCGCCCGGCGGCAGCAGCAGCGGCCCGGCGGCGGCGAACGGATCGACCGGATAGACCAGGGGGCCGAGCACGGTGACCAGCACGATCAGGATCAGCGTGACAAGCCCGGCCACGGCCGCCCTGTTGGCCCGGAACATGCGCCAGACTTCGCGCCACGGCCGCTCGACCTCGATGACGACGGGCTCTTCCGCCGGAGCGGCTGGCGTCGATGCCGTCATGCCCGGGCCGCACTCTTGATGCGCGGGTCGACCAGCCGGTAGGCGAGGTCGGTCAGCAGGTTTGCGACGATGACGATGAGCGCTGAGAAGAACAGGATGCCGAGCAGGGTCGGCGTGTCGCGGCGCAGGATCGAATCGAAGGCGAGCGTGCCGAGGCCGGGCCAGCTGAACACCGTTTCGACCAGCACGGCGCCGGAAAACAGGGCGCCGAATTGCAGGCCCGCGAAGGTGACGACCGGCAGGACGGCGTTGCGCAACGCATGCTTGAACACGACGACGCGCTCGTTAAGCCCCTTGGCGCGGGCCGTGCGGATATAGTCGGCGCCCAGCACGTCCATCATGCTGGCGCGCGACAGGCGGCTGTAGAAGGCGAGATAGATCGTCGAGAGGGTCAGGACCGGCAGCGCCAGATGATGCAGCACCTCCCAGACATAGCCGAAGCCGGCGGCGCCGAGCGGGCCGCTGTCCATACCGGAGGTGGGGAACAGCGGAATGACCGAAGCGAGCAGAATGATCAGCATGATTCCGGTCCAGAAGACCGGCAGGGCATAGCCGAGCAGGGCGAGGACGGTGATGATCTGGCTGAGCAGGCCGTTGGGCCGGCGCGCGGCGAAGACGCCGAGGAACGTGCCGAATGAAATGGCGATCAGCAGCGAGGAGACGACCAGCAACAGGGTCGGCGCGAGATTCTCGAAGATCACCGTGGTGACCGGCTGGTCGAAGTAGAAGCTGTGGCCGAAGTCGCCCTGGACGACCTTCAGGAGATACAGATAGAGCTGGTCGAGAAAAGGCAGGTCGAGGCCGTAATCCTTGCGGATCTTGGCCAGCATTTCCGGCGAAGCGCCGCCGGCCTCGCCGGCGATGGTCTCCGCCGCGTCGCCCGGCGCCAGGTAGAGCAGGGTGAAGTTCAGCACCAGCACCGCGAAGAGCAGCGCCACAGCATAGCCGAGGCGCTTCGCGATGACGGCCGGCAGTCTCACGGCCGGCCTTCGGGAAGTGTGAACCTTCGCATACTCCAGCCTTACGCCAAAAAGGCCGGGCCGGCAGCAGAAATCTGCCGGCCCGGCCCGGGATCAGGCGTTACGCTGACGGCAGCGCCCTATTTCGGCTGCTTCTTCCAGTAGATGTCGTCCATCGGGGAAACGATGCCCCAGATGCCGACCGGCGGATTGCCGAGATTTTTGTCATACGCCGTGTGGTACGGCAGGACGCTGATCCAGTAGACCGGCAGCTCCTGGGCCAGAATCTTCTGGAATTCGACATAGAGCGCCCGGCGCTTCGCCTGGTCCGTCTCCTTGCCAGCGGCCTCCAGGATCTTGTCGACCTTCGGGTTGCAGTATTGCTGGGTGTTCGACCAGATGACGCCCTTCTTGATGTTGTTGCACAGGTAGGACCGGTGCACGCCGATAACCGGATCGCCCCAGTTGAACGGCAGGTCCATCGTCATGTCGAACTGCCAGTTGGAGATGCGCTTGGCCCAGGTCGGGAAATCCGGCGAATTGCGCACCGTGACCTTGATGCCGACCTTCTTGAGTTGCGCCCGCGCATATTCGGCAATGCGCTGCTGCACGTCGGGCACGGCCGGCAGATAATCGATGGTCAGCTCGAGGCGGGTGCCGTCGGCCTTTTTCTTGTGGCCGGCTTCTTCGAGCAGGGCTTCGGCCTTCTTCAGGTTCAGATCGTAGGTCTCCACCTCTTTCGTGTAGAAGGGCGAGCCCGGCACGATCGGCCCGGTCGACGGCGTCGAGACGCCGCGGTGCAGTTCCTTCGTGATGAACGCGCGGTCGATCGCGTAGGCGATCGCCTGGCGGACGCGGACGTCGCTGGTCGGGCCTTCCTTCGTGTTGAAGGCCAGCCAGGTGTTCGGCCCGATGCCGGCATAGCCCTGGTCGGTGACAACGAGATCCTTGTCCTTCTTCAACCGCGCGATGCTCGCCACCTCCGACATGAAGGGCATCATGCTGCCTTCGCCGCGCTCCATGGCGATCACGCGGCTCGAGGAGTCGCGGATGATCTTGTAGATGATCCGGTCCATGTAGGGGCGACCCTTGAGGAAGTAGTTCTGGTTCCGCTCCAGCAGGATGTATTGGGCGCGCTTGTATTCCTTCAGGATGTAGGCGCCGGAGCCGACAACATTCTTGATGTTGCGCGGATGGGTCTTCGGATTCTTGCCGTCGCCGTAGACATGCTTCGGAATGATCGGCACGATCGAGGTCGACATCGCCAGCGTCAGCGCCGGATGCGGATTCTTCAGCTTGACGACGACGGTGTGGGCGTCGGGCGTTTCGACGCCCGTGACGGCGCCCAGCGAGGTCTTGAACGGATGGTTGGCCTTCTGGGTCTCGATCGAGAATTTGACGTCCGCCGAGGTGACGGGCTTGCCGTCGTGGAACGTGGCGTCCGTCCGCAGCTTGAAGGTCACCGACTTGCCGTCCGCCGAGGTCGTCCAGCTTTGCGCCAGGTACGGATGGAGTTTCCAGTCGGCGTCGGCCCGGACCAGGGTGGCGAAGATGTGCGCGCCCGGCGCCATCGTCGCGATGCCGGACTGGACCGCCGGGTTGAAGTGGCGCGGCACCTGGCTGGAAACCATAACCAGCGTGCCGCCTTTCTTGGGCGTATCGGCGGTAACTGCCGTCGCGGCGCCCGCCGCCACGGTTGCGGCGAGGGCCGCGAGACCGAATTTCCTGAGCATGAAGTTCCTCCCTTCGGAGCCGGGCGGCATTCGGAACCGCCGGGCTGCAACAGCACTGCTCCGCTTCCGGGGCATCGGGCCGTATTTCGCAACCGGCAGGTTTGACACTGCACAGAAGCTGCAATATCGGGTTTGAAGGCGCCCGGAACCGGGCCGGCGGGATATCAGCACATGGAAGCCCTTACAGTCTATACCGCGCGGGCAGTTCGCACCCTGAACCCGTCGCTACCTGTTGCCACGGCTGTCGCCGTGCGCGGTGACCGGATTGTCGAGGTCGGCACGCTCGAAACGCTGCAACCCTGGCTGGACGCGCACCCGCACCGGATCGACGACACCTTCCGCGACCGTGTGCTGATGCCGGGCTTCATCGATCCGCACCTGCATCCGACGCTGGCGGCGGTCCTCCTGCCCTGCCACTTCATCACGGCGATGGAATGGAAGCTGCCCGGCCGGGTGGCCGCGCCGGTCAAGGGCCACAACGCCTATCTCGACCGCCTCAAGACGATCGACACGGAGATGGCCGACCCCGGCGAGCCGCTGGTCACCTGGGGCTATCACAAGATCTGGCACGGCACGGTCGACCGGCGGGCGCTCAACGGCATCTCGCAGACCCGGCCGATCTTCGTGTGGCAGCGCTCGTTCCACGAAATCATCGCCAACGACGCCGCCATCGACTGGATGGGCCTCGACCGGGACGAACTGGCGCGCCACGAACAGATCGATCCGGACACAGGGCGGTTCTACGAAACCGGCCTCTCGGTCGCGCTCAACGGCATGAAGGGCTATCTCTACGCCCCGGAGCGCTTCCTCGGCGGGCTGGACCAGGTCGCCCGCGCGGTCCATGCCGGCGGCCATACCACCATCGGCGACATGGCGGTGCCGCTCGCCGACCTGGAGATGGAGTGGCCGGCGCTGGTGAAGGTGCTCGACCGGCCCGACATCCCCTTCCGCTGCCAGATGATCCCGCGGGCGACCGAACGCGGCGCCGCGCCGGGGGACGAGGCGGCCGAGGTCGTGCGGGTCCGGGAGATGGCGGCGCGCGGCACGCACCGGCTGCAGTTCGGTAACGGCGTCAAGCTGTTCACCGACGGCGGCTTCTACGCCGAGCTGATGCAGCTCCAGGAGCCCGGCTTCATCGACGGCCATCACGGCGAGTGGCTGATGCCGCCGGAGCAGGTCGAGGCGCTGGCCCGCGCCTTCTGGAACGAAGGCTTCCGCATCCACGTCCACTGCACCGGCGACATGGGCCTGGAGCTGGCGCTCGACGTGCTGGAGAAACTCCAGTTCGAGCGGCCGCGCGTGAACCACCGCTTCACCATCGAGCATTTCGGCGTCTCGACGCCGGAGCAGGTGCGCCGGATCGCCGACCTGGGCGCGCTGGTCTCGGCCAACGTCTACTATGTCCACGAACTGGCCGACGCCTATTACCGGCACGGTTTCGGCCATGAGCGGGCGTCGCAGATCGCCCGGCTCGGGACCGTCGCCCGCCACGGCGTCCCCTTCGCCCTGCACACCGATTTCACCATGGCGCCGGCCCTGCCGCTGACCTCGGCCTGGGTCGCGGTCAACCGGCTGAGCGAGAGCGGCGCGGTCATGGCGCCGGAGGAGCGGCTGACGGTCGAGCAGGCGATGCACGCGATCACGGTCGACGCCGCCTATGTCCTCGGCATGGAGCACGAGATCGGCAGCATCCGCGCCGGCAAGAAAGCCGATTTCACCGTGCTCGAAGCCGATCCCTTCGAGACGCCGCCGGAAGACCTGAAGGACATTCCGGTGTGGGGCACAGTGTTCGAGGGCGAACCGGCGCCGCTGGAGTAGGTCGCCCGTGATTTTGACTTGCCGCCCCGTCCCGAGCGAAATGGCCGATGCTACAATGATACCGTTGCACCTGAACGCGGGCTCATGAGAATGGAGTCCTTGGCGAGCCGTCCGCTATACCGCCGCCACGCACCTGCAGGGAGAACCGAGCGATGAACACAGTCCGGCATTACGTTTCCGGCGACATCTGGGCCGGCACATCGGACCGGTTTCAGGATGTCTACAATCCGGCGACCGGCGCCGTGACGGCGCAGGTGGCGCTGGGCCGCGCGGCCGATGTCAACCATGCGGTCGCCGCCGCGAAGGCGGCGCAGCCGGCCTGGGGCGCGACGCCGCCGGCCAAGCGCGCCGAGGTCATGTTCGCCTTTCGCAGCCTGCTCAAGGCGCATGTCGAGGAACTGGCCGAAATGCTGTCGTCCGAGCACGGCAAGACCCGGCCCGACGCCCTGGGCGAATTGGCCCGCGGCATCGAGGTGGTCGAGTTCGCCTGCGGCATTCCCCAGCTGCTCAAGGGCGAATATTCCGAGGGGGTCGCAAAGGGCGTCGACAGTTTCGCGATCCGCCAGCCGGTCGGCGTGGTCGCCGGCATCACGCCGTTCAACTTCCCGGCGATGGTGCCGCTGTGGATGTATCCGGTGTCGATCGCCTGCGGCAACGCCTTCGTGCTCAAGCCGTCGGAGCGCGATCCGTCGGTCGTGCTGCGCATTGCCGGGCTGCTCTCCGAGGCCGGTTTGCCGGACGGCGTGTTCAACGTGGTCAACGGCGACAAGGAGGCGGTCGACGCGATCCTCGACCATCCGGATATCGACGCCGTCAGCTTCGTCGGCTCCACGGCCGTCGGGTACTACATCTACAGCCGGGGCACGGCCTCCGGGAAACGGGTCCAGGCGCTGTGCGGCGCCAAGAACCATCTCGTCGTCATGCCCGACGCCGATATGGGCCAGGTCGCCGACGCCCTGATCGGCTCGGCCTACGGCTCGGCCGGCGAACGCTGCATGGCCGTTTCGGTCGCCGTGCCGGTGGGCGAGGAGACCGCCGACCGGCTGGTCGACACTCTCAAGCCCCGGGTCGAAAGCCTCAAGGTCGCGCCCTATACGGACCCCGCTTCCGAAATGGGCCCGGTCATCACGCGCCAGAGCCTCGACCGCATCCACGGACTGATCGCCGAGGGCATCGACGCCGGCGCGGATCTTCTGGCCGACGGGCGCGATATCCGGCTGCAGGGCTACGAGGACGGCTTCTTCATCGGCGGCTGCCTGTTCGACCGGGTGACGACCGACATGTCGATCTACAAGCAGGAAATCTTCGGCCCGGTGCTCTCCGTCGTGCGCGCGGAGGGCTACGAGGAGGCCGTCGGCATGGTCAACGACCACGAATACGGCAACGGCGCGGCCATCTTCACCCGCGACGGCGACACCGCGCGCGATTTCTTCAGCCGGGCGAAGATCGGTATGGTCGGCGTCAACGTGCCGATCCCGGTGCCGGTCGCCTACTATTCCTTCGGCGGCTGGAAACGCTCCCTGTTCGGCGACCACTATATGCACGGCATGGAGGGCGTGCGCTTCAACACGCGGATGAAGACGATGACCACGCGCTGGCCGGAAGGCATCAAGGAAGGCGCCGTCTTCAATTTCCACGCCGGCAGCGACACGGCGAACTGAGCGGCGCGCCGGGGCGGTTATCGGAACTTCGGGGCAGAGCCGGCCGACAGGTCGCAGCGCAGTCGTCGGGACCGTAGGGGAGGGTTTCAAACCCTCCCCTACAAAGCCGGTCGGGGCGGCACATTCTTTGGGAATTTCAAGATGATGACACCCCCATGGGCAAGATGCTGACGGCGGCCCAGACCGCGGCGTTCGAGCGCGACGGCTATCTGTTTCCGCTGCGCGCCTTTTCGGCCGCCGAGGCGCGCGGCTACCGCGACGCGCTGGAGTCCTACGAGGCCGGGACCGGCGACGCGATCCATTCCAACATGCGCCACAAGGTGCATCTGCTGTTCCGCTGGGCCGACGAGATCGTCCACCATCCGCGCATCCTCGACGCCATCGAGGATATCCTCGGTCCGGACCTGCTGTGCTGGACGACCAACTTCTTCATCAAGGAGGCCAACGACCCGGCCTTCGTCTCCTGGCACCAGGATTCGACCTATTGGGGCCTGGAGCCGGCCGATGTCGTCACCGCCTGGGTGGCGTTCACCGACGCCCCGGTCGAGAGCGGCGCGATGAAGTTCCTGCCCGGCTCGCACAAGCTGGACCAGATCGCCCACCGGGACACCTACGCCGCCGACAACCTGCTGACCCGCGGCCAGGAGGTCGAGATGAACGTGGACGATGCCCAGGCCGTGGACGTGCCGCTGAAGGCCGGCGAATTCTCGCTGCACCATATCCGGCTGGTCCACGGCTCGAAGCCGAACGCCACGCCCGACCGGCGCATCGGCCTCGCGGTCCGCTATATCCCGACCTACGTCCGCCAGGTGAAGATCGACGATTCCGCCATGCCGGTGCGCGGCCGGGACCTTCACGGCAATTTCGAGCACGAGCCCCGCCCCTGCGCCGACCTCGACCCGGCGGCGCTTGCCGCCCATACGACGGCGATGGAGCGGATGATCGGCTCCGTCTATTCCGGCACCGGCATGACCGAAGCCCGGCGCTGAGCCCGACCGGGATTTGCCGGTACGCGCAGTGCTGCGGCTTCCGCCGCTGCGTCTATCCGGGTGTTTCCCGGTTACTGACGAAAACCGACGAAAGTGCTAGAATTCCCGCCGTCCGATCGGGCCGGGTCGGCGGCGTTGAGGTTGGAAGCCGAACACATCCGACGGTGCGGCGCGCCGGCATGGCGGCAGCGCGAGAATCCGCCGTTCCAACGTTGAATTTCCGCACCCCGGGACCGTTGTGAAATCCGGGATATCGACAGCATGAAGACGCAAATCGGGAAAGTCGATCCGATCCGTATTCTGGCGTTGGCCGCGTTGGCCGGGGCGATATTGTTTTTCGTTTTCGACCTGGCCGAAGACGCATTGCTGGAAGGCGAGTTCGGTTCGATCCATTTTGTCATCGAGTTCGTCGTTTTCGTCGGCGTGTCGATGGCGCTGGTCGTCGGCTGGCGCGATCTGGGGAAGCTGCACACCCGCCTGGATCGCGAGGAATGGCGCAACCATTTGTATTCCAGCGTCCTGGCGGACAGCATCGACGAACAAATGGATGAGTGGCGGTTGACGCGCAGCGAGAAAGACGTCGCCTGGCTGATCATCAAGGGATATCGGTTTTCCGAGATCGCCCAGCTGCGCGGCGTCAAGGAAAACACGTCTCGATTGCAGGCGACGTCGGTCTACTCCAAAGCCGGTGTCAGCGGCCGGGCCGAATTCGTCGCCGAAATCCTGCAACCGCTGCTGATGTCGATCCCGGTTCGCTCCGCCCATCGAGACGAGGAGCCGCGCACCCGAGTCACATCGACCTGATGCCGCGCCTCGCTGCCGGCGATACGGCCTGGTATTGCATTCGCCGAAGCGGCGTGGCGCAGCGTCATGGCTGGATCGACGGGCCGATGCCGGCGGCGCTGCGCACGGATGTCGGCGCGCTCCCGGACGAAACGGTCGAGTTGTGCAGCGAATGCCGTTTCCGCACCGTGGAGAAAGGCCGGTTCGCCCGCAAATTCACGCATCGCGCGCGCGGGGTTATCGGCATGGAGATTGCCTTCCGTGGCGACGTTGCCCGATTTGCGCCGACGCAAATGCTTGCCGCCAACCTCGGCTTCGGACGCGCGCTCGAAAAATATTGTGCAAAGAATGCGACAGACAAAGGCGAAGTATTGGACCGGGGAAGATTGCGGGCGTTCTCGGCCCGACAGTTCCTTTTGCCGGGCGGGAACGACACGAAACCGGTTGAGCTGGTCCGTGGCTCGATGCCGGTCGATCCCGGTCCGTCGCCGGGCGAAGACCGCGCGGCGGTCCTGGCAGACGGCATCGGCCGGTGGATGTTGCGCAACCTGTCCTCGGACGGCGCGATACCCTACAAATACTGGCCGAGCCGCGGCGCCTGCTCGCCCGCCGATAACGCCATCCGCCGCTTCCTGGGCTCGCTGGCTCTGGCGCGCCTGGCCGAACTCCGCGATTGCGCGGAGCTTCGCGAAGCCGGGCGCCGGAACCTGCGGTTCAATCTAAACCGCTATTTCCGGAATATCGGCAACGGGCGCGGCGCGATCGTGGAGGGCGCCGAGGCCAAGCTCGGCGCCGCCGCCATCGCCGGGCTGGCGATCATGGCAAATTCCGCCGGGGCGGAATTCCTCGAAAAACTGACCATGCTGGCCGCGGGAATCGCTTCCCTCGAAGATGACGAATTCGGCTTCCGAACCTTCTTCTTTCCTGGCGAACGGGACGGCGAGAACTGGAACTTCTATTCCGGCGAGGCTCTGCTGTTCTGGGCTGAGGCGGCGCGAAGAGGCCTGCCCTTCGCGCCATCTCTCAAGCACTGCACGAACGTGTTCGAACGCTGCCGCGCGCGCCACTTGCGAAAGAGGAATCCGGCCTTCGTGCCATGGCACACGCAGGCGTGCGCCTCGCTGTTCGCCCAGACCGGCCGGCGCGCCTTTGCCGATTTTGCGTTCGAGATGAACGATTGGCTGCTGCCCATGCAACAGTGGCGCGGCCTGCCGCCGGATATGCGGGGACGATTCTACGACCCGCGCAGACCGGATTTCGGACCGCCCCATGCGGCCTCGACCGGCGCGTATCTAGAGGGGCTTGCAGATGCCGCGGCCCTGGCCCGGGCCCTGGACAACCGGAACCGCGCCACCGCGTACGAGCGGGCGCTCGACCGGGGATTGCGCTCATTGCGGCAACTGCAGTTTCGCGATTGGCGCGACACATTCTACATCTCGAAACCGGAACGCGTTCTCGGTGCGCTCCGTACGGAAGTCTACGACAACGCGGTTCGGGTCGATTCGGCTGCGCACGCCCTGTTGGCGGCGGTCAAGGTTCTACGGCCTATCGACTTCGGCGCGGCCGGCCCGGGCTAGAAGGGTGCCCGCTTGCGGCGTGTGTCCGGAACATGCGTGCATTCAGTTACCGGAGCCGGCGACCGAACGGTCCGTTTCGTCCGGGGGAAAAGCATAGAACCCTCGCCCGGGCGGAGGCAGGACATCGAATATCAGATGCACGCGGGGCTCTTCGGAAGGGTTGTATGCCCAGTGCCGCTCCTTGTTGTTGAACGCCCACAATTCGCCGGTGCGCATCAACGCCGTCTCATTGCCGACAGACAGCGGACTTCCCCGTCTGCTCTTCAGGACCAGGTGAAACCGGTCCCTGATTCGATAATACGCGCCGATGTCAACATGGGGGAACACCCTGGATTTCGGCTGGAGGGCCACCAGAGTCGCCCGTCCAAGCACACCGCCGAGATTTTCCGCGACCCGCTCGCAAAACACCACCGTGCGCGGAAACTCAACGGCCGCCGGCGCAACGCGACACTCGTGAACGTCGTTTGCGTTTTTTGCGCCGGGAGGCAGAGGCTTTCGGGGCGCGCGCAGGAAAATGTTTTGCGTGTTGCGCTGGCAGCGGACGTTTCGCTGGCGGCTGGTGTCCGTAAGCCAGATTCCGGGCGCGGCATCCAGTTCCGCCAACATGGGGCCTATGTCCAGATTTTCTGCAACTTTGACAAAGTGCAGCATCGAATTTTCGCTCCTCAATTTCGGCAAATCGTCCGCCAGGCGGCAAGCCGATCAACCGGGTATATCCCGGCCGTAAACACCGCCATCGTCGTCGCCATCCCCGTCACCATCGCCATCACCGTCACCGTCGCCGTCGCCATCGCCATCGCCGTCGCCATCGCCGTCGCCATCGCCGTCCC